>JAPLKY010000360.1 GCA_026387805.1 Candidatus Krumholzibacteriia bacterium | reverse complement strand
ATTCGACGAACACCCTCGACGCGATCGCGAAGGTCAAGAAGCGCCATCGCGGCCTCCCGCTCATCGCGGGAAACATCGCGACGGCGGAAGCGGCGCGCGATCTCATCCGCCTCGGCGTGGACGCGATCAAGGTCGGGATGGGTCCGAGCGCGATCTGCACGACCCGCGTTATCGCCGGCATCGGCGTACCGCAGCTCACGGCTATTATGGACTGCGCGGCGGTCGCTTCGAAAGCAGGCGTCCCGATCATCGCGGACGGCGGCATAAAGTATTCCGGCGATATCGTCAAGGCTTTGGCGGCGGGGGCGGACAGCGTCATGATCGGGAGCCTTTTCGCCGGAACGGACGAGAGCCCCGGCGAAATCGTTTATTTCGAAGGCAAGAATTACAAGATCTATCGCGGCATGGGTTCGATCGAGGCGATGAAGAAAGGCTCGAGCGACCGGTATTTCCAGGAGGGGGTCGAGGAGGAGAGCAAGCTCGTCGCCGAGGGCATCGAAGGGCGCGTATCGTACAAGGGCGGCCTTTCGAGCAGCGTGTTCCAGCTCGTCGGCGGCCTCCGCGCGGGAATGGGATACTGCGGCGTCGCGACGATCGAGGACCTCAAGAAGAACGGCCGCTTCATGCGCATCACGCCGGCGGGCCTGCGCGAGAGCCACCCGCACGACATCATGATAACGAAGGAAGCGCCGAATTACCGGACGAGCTGATGGCGGAATCGCATACACCCCAGGGGACACTCGAGAAGCTTCGGCTTGAGGCCGCGCGCTTCGGCGTCGACGTCGTTTCGTCGGCGCGGATCGGCGCCGCGGAAAAGGAGCGGTTTCACGCATCGATCCGGGGGATCGCGGCGGACCTCGACCGCGCGATCGTTCTCGGCTGCCGCCTCTCCGGCGACGTGCTCGCGACGATTGACGGCGCCCCGAACTGGACCTACTACCACCACTATCGCACGGTGAACTTCGCCCTCGACCAGGCCGCGCTTTTCTGCGCGACGGAGTGCCGGCGGAATGGGTATCGTGCCTTTCCGGTCCCCGCCTCCCAGATGATGGATTGGGATCGGCTTCTCGGGCACCTCTCGCATCGCGAGCTCGGCGCGCTCGCCGGGATCGGCTGGCGCGGGAGAAACAACCTTCTCGTTCATCCGGAGTTCGGCTCGCAGGTCCGTTACGCGTCGGTGCTCACCGACGCCCCGCTCCCCGATCGCGGGCTCGCGCTGGAGGCGGCGGCGGGATGCGGCGAATGCCGCGTGTGCGTCGGCGTCTGCCCGGCGGGAGCGATCAAGATGGACCCGCTTAAATTCGACCTCGACCGGTGCGCGGCCCAGGTCAGACGTTTCTCCAAGAGCGAAAAACTCAATACTCTGATATGCGGCATCTGCGTCAAGGCATGCGGCGGCGCTTCTTCGGCGGCCGCGGGAGCCGGCGCGGCGCAGGCGGGAGGGTGCGCCTGAAAGACACGCTCGCGCGAATCGATCATTCCGTGTGGGAGCTCGGGAGGCTCGTCGCCAAGAATCCCGAGAGCTTCACGCTCAGGGCGGATTTCCTCAAGTTTTTCCATGAAAGCCGCATCTTCATCGAGAGGAAGGTCGGCGTATCGGAGACCGACCGAAGCTTCCTCTATCTCCAGAACCGGGAAGCGCTCTGTTGCCTCCTCCTGCACGGCGCGGGGGGCTCTCCCGCCGAGATGCGCGATCTCGCCGAGCACCTCTTTCAGGCGGGGTACACGGTCTACGGGATCAATCTCGCCCTCGGAGGCAGCGGCAGTCAGTCGTCACGGGACGCCGCCCGCGGCGGCTTTCACTGGCGGAGATTCCTCGACAAGAAACGGGGAAGCGCCGCTCGGAGCGGCTACAACTGGGAGCGCTGCCTTCTCGATTCGAAGGTCGTTCTCGGCGCGCTTCTCACCTTTTCTCCGAACACCTACGTCGTGGGATTCAGTTTCGGTGGAACGATCGCCCTGAATCTCATGCAGGAGGCTCCCGTCAAGGGGGCCATGCTCATCTCTCCGGCGCTCTTTCCCGCGGCCGACGGCCGGTACCTCGCGTTCAAGCTCGTTCGCAGCGTCGTTCCGTTCGCCGCGAAGGGCATCATCCCGAAAGAATATACCCTCATGCAGTTCCTCGAGAAGACTCGCTCGCGCCTCAAGAAGATCCAGCAGCCGATCCTCGTGATCCACGCGGCGCGCGAGCGGATCGTATCTCCGAAAAGCCTGCACTTCCTCAAGAGCGTGTCGTCGAATCCGAAGTCGCGATTCGAGCTTCTCCCGAGCGATCGGCATGTGCTGGTGAAGGGGGAGGACTCGGCGCTCGTCTACAAGCTCTGCGCCGACTTTCTCAGGGAGCGCTGATGCGTTCGCGCGCGTTGATGTCGAATTCGAACGAGGGATCCATCGCCCGGATTTCCCGCACGGCCGCGAGGAGCGCTTCCTTCGTCCGCGCCGATTTGTTTCCCAGATAGCTCGAATACAGGTCGAGGAAACGATCGTCCGAGAGCTGCTTGAAGATATTGAAATGTTCCCCGCCCATAAGGGAGAGAACTCCGAGGTACCGCTCGAAATTGTCCGAGAGCTTTCCGAGAACGTCGCCGATCGCGGTGTTCCTGCGGTGGATTTGCGCGGCATAGGCCCGCGCGATCGCATAGTACGATTTCCCCCGGCCGATATGCGCCGCGTCGCTCATCGCGAGGTGAGGCACCGAATCGGGGCGTTTCAGACGCGCGTTCTTGAAGATGCCGAGCGAGACGAGGAGCGAATCGGCGGAGCGCCGGTACATCCCGTATTTCTCTCTCGCGCCGCCCGCCGCCTCGGCGGCGTCAAAGAGCGACGCATCGCCGGGGAGGATCCCCCGCGCGCCGTTATCGCCGCTTCGCGGAAAGACGAGGGATGTGAGAAGGCTCGCGAGATAGACGTTCACGTCCTCGTCGAAGCAAACGTCGTTCGTGGGAAAGCCCGCCTCCATTCTGCTGTGGAGAAGACTGTTCATCATGAAGAAGGACGCATCCTCCGGCGAGCTATTTCGCTCGATGCGAAGGGGCATATAACGTGTCGAAACCGCCATGATGCTTCTCTCCGGTTGCAGCGCCGAATGCATGGTCCGTCGTCCCTTTGGGAATCGTGCAAGCTCCATGCCATGCTGAAATCCGCGGCGCTTTCCCGCTCTCAATAAGGCGCTGCATGGCGACGAGTTATCTGATATAATGGAATCCTATTCCGCATGCGCGATTCGGCACGGTCACGGAAACGCAGGGGGCAGAGAATGCGAATTGGTTTTCTCCAATTGCGTCCGCGGTTCGGCGCGGTTCAAGAGAACGTCCGCAAGGCGGCGGCGATGCTCGACAGGATTTCCGACGCGACGATCGTTCTTCCCGAGCTGTTCAACGCGGGCTACCTCTTTCGGAACAAGGAGGAGCTCTCGTCGCTCGCCGAGACGATTCCCGGCGGATTCACCGTCTCCGAGATGCTGAGGCTCGCGAAGCGGAGACGCCTGAACCTCGTATTCGGGATGGCGCAGAGGCACAAGGGCAGATTCTACAATTCCGCGGTCCACGTCTCGTCGAAGGGAAGAATCGAAGTCTATCAGAAGGCGCATCTCTTCGACCGCGAGAAGCTCTTCTTCACGAGGGGATCGTCGTTCAAGGTGGTCTCGGCCGGAGACGCGAAGCTCGGACTCCTCATCTGCTACGATTGGGTCTTCCCCGAGGTCTCGCGCGCGCTTGCCCTCGGCGGGGCGCAGATCCTCTGCCATCCGTCGAACCTCGTCCTTCCGTACGCCCAGGACGCGATGAGAACGCGCTGCATCGAGAACCGCGTCTTCGCGATCACGGCGAACCGGATCGGGAGCGAGCACCGGGGCGCCGCGTCCCTCACCTTCACCGGGGGGAGCCAGATCGTCAATCCGATGGGGGAGGTTCTCGCCTCGGCGAGCGACCGGAGCGAGTCGCTCCGCGTCGTCGAGATCGACGTCGGGGAGGCGAACAACAAGAACTTCACGCCGAACAATCACCTGTTCAAGGACCGCGTACCCTCGCTCTACACGGCGCTGGTCCGCAAGCGGCGCTGAACGATACGCGGGTCCTGTCGCCGATTGCACCCCGCCCGTGCTCGCGAGCAAGGCTCGCTGCGCAGCGGGCGGGGACCCCATCGGCGCCACCCGCTATTCGGGGTTTCCGGACTGCGTACTGCGTGGGGGCCCCGGCACCGCCACCCGCTATGAGGGGCGCTACCCGCAAGCCGCGTGCTCCCATGCAAAACGCGAAGTAACAGCCGCGCATTGCTGCGCCATGTCCCTTCTTTTCCGTCGAAATTCCTCATAACGTCTTATCGGAACGGTAGTTTTGCGTCCGGCGACCCCTGGCATAATACTTGCGAACTTCCGCTGCGACCAAGAATTACGCCCTTTCAGCACACCTGGATCGTGCGCCGGGCCGTTCGCGTTGCATATGAAGACTAAGGAGACGAAGGTGAAAAAGAGAAAGAGCAGGGATAAGCAGCCGGTACTCACATCTCCGTGGAAAATCGGGATATTCGTATCTCTCCTTCTCATTCTCATGAGCTTGGGGGTCGGGTACTACCTCGTGAGCTTCTACAACGTCGATCTCAAGTGGATCAAATCGGGCACCGGCGGCTGGAGCATCGATTCGACGCTCTTCATGAGGGATATGCTTCCGCTCGCGGCGGCCGTCATCTTCGTTTCGCTCTTCGCCTATTTTCTCATCGCCTCGGCGGTGCACCGCTATAAATTCTACCTCGACTCGGGACAGGACTACCGCACGATGATATCGCTCGCCGAGAGCATCGACGACCTCACGAACCCGGCCCAGATCGCGCGCCTTTCGAAGTATCCCCAGCTTCAGGCCGTGCTCAGGAACTACGGCGATCAGATCCGCGAGATATCCCAGGATCTCGGGACGAAGGATAACGCATCGAACTACTCCGAGCTCAAATCGGAGATCGAGGGCCTCATCGGCCGGGACGGCGCCGAAGAGAATGTCCCCGAGGGGAAGGAGTGCGGCTCGATATACGAGCAGCTGCGTGATCGCGTCGAATCGGATCGCGCGCGCATCGAGGATCTCGAAAAGCGAAACCAGGTGGAGCGACGGGCCTATGGGCATGCGGCGCTCGCCTACGGCAGGGCCATGGAAGCGATCAGCGGCGCCGGAGAGGAACTGCTCGCAATCACGAATTCCGTTGCCGAGCTCACCAGCGTCGCCGAGCGAATCAGTGCGAACGCCGCCGCTCACAACGCCGCCGCGGCGCGAAGCGGCGCCGTCGGTCCGCAGGACAAGGCGCTCAAATCGACCGTGTCGGAGATGGAGACCTCCGTGCGCAAGCTCGAAGAGGGCGGCCGGGTGCTCCACGAATTCTCGGAGGAAAACAACGGCATCGCGATACATCTCGCGCTCATGGCTGCGCGCGGAAACGTGGACGAGCACGCCCTGGCGACGTTCGCCGAGCGCGTCCGTTCGACCGCCGAACGCTTTCACAAGCTGAGCGACGGCGTATCGAGCATCGCCCAGGGACTTCTGGGCAGCTGTTACGCAATCAAGGAAAGAGCCGGCATGGAGATCGAGGTTCCCGCGACCGCGATCGACGCGGAAGTCTCCGGCGCGATAGTCGAGATCGCGCGCCGGATCGAAGAGCGGAGCTCCGTTCTCGAAAAGCGGATCATGAGTCTCGGCAGCGAGCTGCATGACGTGCACGAGCTTCTTCAGAAGGATATCGCGAGCGGGGTATCGCAAGCGGCGGCTCCCGATTCCCGATCGCTCTCCGGCGTTGCCGCCGATCTCGGCGCC
>JAPLKY010000058.1 GCA_026387805.1 Candidatus Krumholzibacteriia bacterium | reverse complement strand
GGCGGCCGCGGCCGGAGCTGTTCCTGCTCGTCGCGAAGGACTACGAGGTCGAGCCGAGCGCGATCCTCCCCGCCGAGAAGGTCGCGATGCAGGAGCGCGAGCGGCTGGAATATGCGCGCGGTCGCGATGCTTGTGAGGAGGAAGAATGAGAGGATAATGATCGCGGTGATGGCGAACGTATTCATCAGGAGGATGCTCTTGAGCTTCGCGGCGACGTCCTCGAGCTCGGGAAATTGCCGGGCCACGGCCGACTGGTTCGAGAGAAGGGCGAAATAGAAGGATATTCCAAAGATGAGGGCTACGGTGAGCATCCCGGCGAGCATGAGGTATCCCACGCGGATCCTCACGCCGCGCGCGAGGGAGGCGGCCGTATCCGCGTCCGACCTGCGATCGTTCGTTCCGGTCATTCCATGCTCCTTGCATCGGGACGGATAGGTGCACGGCGACTGACCGACCTGGCCGTTATTGAGCCGCCGCGCCGCGCTGATTGGCGTTTCGAAAGGAGTGTATTCAATTACCGTGCCAGCAGACGCCGCTATTCCTTGCGGAAAAAGAGGATCGCGGAGCGGAATTTCCCGACGTCGATCACGGTATCCTTGCATGGACCGTGCGGGCGCGTGTTGGGGATCCCGATGATGGGGATTCTCGGGGCGACGTCATGAATTCCCGAGACGAGATCCCGCTCGCAGGCAACGGCGACGATCGCTCGAGGTCTGATCTCGCGGATTATCGAGCGCGCCTGCGTCCCCCCCGGGGCCGTATGCAGGATCACGCCGGGGAACTCCGCACAGATGCTCTGCACCTCTTTCTTCAGCTCCCGGGAAAGGCAACGGGGAACGAGGGCGAGAATGCTCCCGTCCGTGCGCCGCGGGGCGACGAGCCGGTTGCTCACCTCGATGAACGAATGGCCGAGCCTGTCACGGGATATTCCGAATGATCGGGCGAGACGCGCGACGACGGGAAAGAGCATGACGAAGAGATTGCTTCCCCGGCGCAGGCAGATCGCGAGATAGATCCGCTGCGAGATGACGGCTCCTATGAGAATCGCGTACCAGACGAGAAAGAAGAGGGCGCCGCCGGCGATGACGGCGGTAAGAAGCGCCGCGTAGAATCGCCCGTACTGCTCGAATCGGGGGAGAGCGAGATACCAGAAGAGGATGCCAAGAAGGACGAATCCGGCGAGCACGGCGAAAGAGAGGATGAGGAAGGTCCGCTTTCCCTCGGTAATCTGCGAGGGCGCGTTGCTTCCTTTCCAGTCGAGCCATTCGTCGCCGAGGACTCTATCGGGAGTGATCGGCTTTCGTTCCCGGTTCATATCGGAGAGAGAATGTACTTGAACGCCGCCATCCGTTCAATACAATTCAACCGCTTGGGAGACGTGGGACGCCGGCAGACGTTTTCGTGGACGACGAAGGAGCCATCGAGATGCGAGCGGTCAACACCGCGGTATACTGCGCGCTCGGATCGGGGATCATAGCGATCTCGTTCGGCTCCATTCTGGCGAGGCTGGCCGAGGCGCCGGCCCCGGCGATCGGCGCGCTCCGGATGGCGTTTTCGTCCCTCATCCTTCTGCCGTTCGTCCTCACGTCCGCCGGGACCAGGGCCGAGCTCGCGCGGATCTCGCGCGGCGATCTTCGACTTCTGGCTCTCTCGGGGCTGTTTCTCGCGCTGCATTTCTTTCTCTGGATCTCTTCCCTTTCGTTCACGGGAGTCACGAGCAGCGTCGTTTTCGTGACGACGAATCCTCTCTGGGTCGCACTCTACCTGGTCATATTCCGGAAGAAGAGAATCTCGCGGGTCTTCTGGCTGGGCCTCGGCATTTCGATTCTCGGCGGAGCGATCATTGCCGGCAGGGATGTGTTCGCGGGAGGACCGCGCTGGAAGGGGGACCTCCTCGCCCTCGGCGGGGCCGTTGCGATCGCCGGCTATTTCCTCGTGGGAAGCGGACTTCGCGGGCGCATTTCGCTCATCGCGTACGTCTTTCCCGTGTACACGTGCGCGGCGGTTCTCCTCTCGATCGCGGCGATGGCTTCCGGCGCTCCGCTCGGGGGATACGGGTGGGAGAGTTACGGTGCGTGCGCCATCATGGCGCTCGTCTGCCAGATTCTCGGACATTCGCTTTTCAACTGGGCGCTCAGGTATCTCGAAGCGACCGTTGTCGCGATCGCGGCGCTCGGCGAACCGGTCGGGGCGAGCATACTCGCTCTCCTGATCCTTGGGGAAAGGGCGGTCTCGACCGAGATCATCGGCGGCGCCGCGATTCTCGCGGGCATCTTTTACGTGCTGCGTTTCAGCCCTGAAGCCGCGGAGATGAAGGAGCGGATCGGATCAGGGAGCTAGCCGGTCGACGATGGCCTTCGCCTCTTCAACGAGAGCCTGATCCCCTTCCCAGGTTCCGATGAAGCGCCGGAACGCCGCGCGCGCCTGCGGGTCGTTTCTCATCCTGAGGAACGCATGGCCGAGATAGTAATCCGTTATCGGGGGATACTCCGGGCGCGTACGGAGCGCTTCGAGCGTGCGCACCGCGCCGTTCAGATCGCCCGAGCCCATGCGCACGGCGGCCCCGTTGAGAAGAGTTTCGGGAGCGAAAGCGTCGATCAAAGCGGCTTGCTCGACGGCCTCGCCTGCTTCGCGCCATCGCTTTTCCTTGATATAGGTCTCGGCGAGCCCGTTCCATGCCTTCGCGTTCTCTCTGTTCTTGTAGATGGAGAGCCGGAATTCCTTCTCCGCCTCGTCCGTGTCGCCGAGCGCGAGATACGTGAGACCGAGATAGCGGAAGAGCTCATCCGTGGCGGCGCCGAGCGTCCGGGCTGACTGGAGGGCCTCGAGGGCGTCGGCGTACATGCGCCGCGAATAGGCGATCTTGCCGGTGAGGAAGAAGAGCGCGGTGCTGGTGGGGCCGAGATTACGCGCCGAAAGCACCTGGCCGTAGGCCGCGTTGAAATCGCCGTTTCGGAAATACGCCTCGGAGAGCAGCATGTTCGCCTCGAGGTTGCCCGGATCGAGCTCGACCGCCTGCGTCGCGTAGTTCTCGGCCGATCTGTTCTGCCCTTCCGTGAGCGCGATCGACGCGAGCCCGATGAGGGATCGAACGTGCGTCGGCTTGATGCCGATCGCGAATTCGTACGCCTTCTTGGCTTCCGGCAGCTTCTCCTGCTCCTCGAGGCTTTTTCCAAGAAGCTGGTAGGCGTCGGCGTCGAGCGAATTGAGCGCAACCGCTTCGCGAAGGTGCGTCTCGGCCTCGGTGTAGCGTTTCAATGCAACGAGCGCGGCTCCGAGGTTGTAGCGAGTTTCGGGATCGTCGGGCCGGTACTTGACCGCATTTTCCCACAGTCTGACCGCCTCCGCGTAGTCGTCCCTTTTCGCGGCTTCGAGGCCGAGGTTGTAATACTTGACCGCTTTATCGGGGCCGCAGCCGGAATCGGGCGCCAGGATGACCAGGAAGATAAGAATGGCCGCGCAACGTTTCATCGATGATCCCCTTCTCGAGACTATCCTCGTCGATGCGAATATTCGGAGCTTTCGCTCCCTTAATATCGCAACCGGGCCCGTGCAGGACAATACAAAAGAACGGGCAGGCGAGGAGCCGGAAGAAATATCACGATATCGTTTAATCAGTTGCGAATGAATGCGTAAGGTATCGATTGCATGCGCCGGACAAATGCTTTACATTATTGTTGACTTTTCAAGAAATATCGGTACGATACTACGTTCGAACGGTAACTGCAGCAAATACATAAGGCTGCAGGGTCCAGAGAGCCCTTCAAAGATCAGGAGTCGCGATGCTCGACAGGGACATTGTCGCCGAATACAAGCTCGATCATGATTTCCTCTCCGAGATTTACGCGTTGCCTGGAGGCCGGGAAATCAAGAAATGTATCCAGTGCGGCACGTGCAGCAGCTCATGCCCTCTGAGCTACGTGATGGATCACGGGCCTCGGAAGATGTTCTCTCTCATCAGGGCGGGATTCAGGGAGGAAGTGCTCTCCTCGAACACGATCTGGTTCTGCTCGTCGTGCTACACCTGCGCCGTCCGGTGCCCGAAGGACATCAAGATCACCGATGTCATGTACGCGCTGAAGAGGCTCGCCGTCAAGGAAGGGAAGACCAAGGGCAAGAAAGCGGTCGTTCTCTCGCGGAACTTCGCGCGGATGGTCAACACGTACGGCCGCAACCACGAGACGGAGCTGATGGCCCGCTACATCCTCGAGGCCGATCTCCTTCACGCCCTGAAGTTCGTGCCGCAAGGATGGAAGCTGCTCGTGAATAGACGCCTGCCGCTTTTCCCCCATAGAATGAAGAACATGGATCAACTCAAGAAGATACTCAGGAAAGTGGACGAGCTCGGGGAGATATAGATGAAATACACATACTATCCGGGATGCTCCGTCAACGCGACCGCCAATATCTATCGCGACTCGATCGCCGCGATCGCGCCCGCGCTGGGGCTCGAACTCGAGGAGCTCGAGGACTGGAACTGCTGCGGCGCGACCGCGTACATGTCGGTCAAGGAGCTCATGAGCTTCGCGATTTCGGCGCGCAATCTCGCTATCGCCGAGAAGCACAACCGCGACGTCGTGACGCCCTGCAGCGCGTGCTACACCGTGCTCAACAAGACGAACCACTACTTCGCCGATTATCCCGAGCTGCGGAGGAAGATCGGACAGGCGCTCGAGGCTGGAGGCCTCAGCTACAGCGGAAACATTCGCGTCCGGCACCTGCTCGACGTCATCTGCAACGATATCGGCTACGATAAGATCGCCTCCCTCGCGAAGAAGAAGCTTGCGGGACTCAAGGTCGCGCCCTACTACGGGTGCCAGATTGTCCGGCCCGATTCGGGATTCGACGATCCGGACGAGCCGACGACGATGAACAGGCTGATCGAGGCGCTCGGAGCCGAGTGCGTCGATTACCGGATGAAGACGGCGTGCTGCGGCGCTTCGCTCATGGGGACCCAGGAGGAGCTCGCGATGCGGCTCTGCAAGAACCTTCTCCTCGACGCGCAGCAGAACGGCGCTCACTGCATCGTGACGATATGTCCGCTGTGCCAGATGAATCTCGACGTGTACCAGGGCAAGATCAACGCCCGCTACAAGACGAAGTTCGATATCCCCGTGCTCTATTTCACACAGCTGATCGGCGTGACGCTCGGTCTGCCGCTCCGCGATCTCGGGCTCGGCCGGCTCGCGGTGAAGCTCACCAAGCCCATGAAACGGATATTCGAGGGAGCAAACAATGGCTGAACGCATCGGAGTGTACGTCTGTCATTGCGGCACGAACATCGCCGGCAAGGTCAATATCGACGAGGTCGTGAAGTACGCGAAAGGGCTCGAGAACGTCTCGGTCGTGCGCGACTACAAGTTCATGTGCTCGGACCCCGGGCAGGCGATGATCGAGAAGGACATACGGGAAGGTGCCGTCGATCGGGTGGTCGTCGCCTCCTGCTCGCCCCTCATGCACGAGAATACGTTCCGGAAGGTGTGCGAGCGCTCCGGCGTCAACGCGTACCTCTTCGCGATGGCGAACATCCGGGAGCAATGCTCGTGGGTGCACCTCGACGAAGCGGCATCGACGGAAAAGGCGAAGGCGCTCATCGCGGCGGCCGT
>JAPLKY010000158.1 GCA_026387805.1 Candidatus Krumholzibacteriia bacterium | reverse complement strand
GCGTCGGTGTCGTTCTTGAGCTCCTTCGCAAGAAGCATGACCGGCTTCTGGCCGGCGTTCTCGGCCTTGTACTGCTGGAAGAAGCCGTTCGCCTGAAGCGAATTCATCATGTCGTCGGTGATGCGCGCGAGGTCCGCGCTCGAGAAATCGGCGTCTTCGGCCGTATCCGTGCCGATGTCGATCTCCCTCGTGGCCGGGCCGCCGCACGCCGCGAGGAACAAGAGACACAGTACCGGGATCGAGAGCTTCTTCATGACGGATCCTCCTTCTCTGAAACCGTACGCCGCGGATCGTAGTACAAAACGCCGGCAGCGCGCAAGATCAAAGCCGCCGGTTCCCGCCGGTTCCCGCCGGTTCCCGACCTTGACATGCCCCCCATTTTCAATTATTCTTGGGCGTTACGTACAGAAACCGCCTGTGTGCCTGAGTGGTGGAACTGGTAGACGCGCTGCGTTCAGGGCGCAGTGGGGATTCCCCGTGGGGGTTCAAATCCCCCCTCAGGCATTTTCTTCTTCCAGCGCGGGAGGAGCACATGGATTCGGAGCTCACCGTTACGTTTCCCGGAAACAAGAAGGTCGACGCGTCGTTCAAGGGGTTCACGATCAAGACCGATCAGCCGCCGACCAACGGCGGAGAAGGTACGGCGCCCTCGCCGTTCGATCTGTTTCTCGCCTCGATCGGAACGTGCAGCGGAGTCTACGTGCTCGATTTTTGCAGGAACCGCGGAATATCCCTCGAAAACGTGCGCGTCGTTCAGACGATGAAGCGCGATCCGGAAACGCACCTCGTCACCGCCGTCGCGCTGCGGATCGAGCTCCCGAAGGATTTCCCCGACAAGTACAAGGATTCCCTCATCCGCGCGGTCGATCTCTGCACGGTGAGAAAGCACATCCTGAATCCTCCGGCATTCACGATCGAGACGGTGAAGGCGCTCTGAAAGACGGTTTCGCGTTCACGCGGTGAGACGCCATGCATGTGAAGACAGCGATATTCCGACTCCTCGCCGCCGCATTGATCATCTGCTCGGCCCTCGTCATCCTCGAGATCGCCGTCCGGATCGTCAGCCCCCAGCGCAACATGGGCATCTGCGTCAACGAATGGGACCGGAACGCGGGCACGAGGCTCATACCCGGATTGAAAGGCAAGCTCTCGTGCTCCGAGTATTCCATCAACATCGCCGTCAATTCGAAAGGGCTGCGCGACAGGGATTTTCCCTACGAAAAGCCGCCGGGAACGCGGCGGATCCTCTGCCTCGGCGATTCATTCACGTTCGGTTACGGCGTCCGGGCCGACGAGACGTTCGCCAAGCTTCTCGAACGATCCCTCAGCGAGAGCGATTCGACCGGCTCTCGATGGGAAGTGCTCAACGCGGGGATCGGGAGCACCGGGACCGCGCATCAGCTCGCGCTCTATGAGACCGAGGGCTCCAAATACTCCCCGGACATCGTTGTCGTATGCTTTTGTCCCGCGAACGATTTCTTCGACAATATCGCCTCCGGGTTGTACACGATCGAGAGCGACACCCTCGTCAGGCACGAAGCGGTTCGCACGAGGGCGCGCGGAATCCAGCGATTCACGCGTTTCGTCCCCGGATACCGGTTCCTCTCGTCGCGCTCGCATCTGCTCAATCTCGTGCGATACCGGGTGGCCGCGATGAACTATCACGAGCTCAACCGCAAGGTATCGCAATCCGCGAGACCCGAAAACGTGGTGACGCAGCACAACCTGCTGACTCGCGCTCTCCTGGATGCATTCCAGCGCTCATGCGCCGAACGCGGGAGCAGGTTCGTCGTCATGTTCATGCCGCCCCCGCGCACGGGCGAGGTCGGCCAATGGACCGCCGACATGATCGCGTACTGCGAGCTGCGCGGGATCCCGGTCCTCGATCTCGATCCTCCGTTCGAGGCGGCCCGGCGAAACGGCGTCAGGGCGTACTACCGCATCGAGGGGCACTGGAACGCGGCCGGACATGAGATCGCCGCGCGCGCCCTGCACGATTTTCTCCTCAAGAACTGCATCGCGGCGGATTGATTATGCCGGATGGAATTTTTATCACGGGAGGCACGGGGAACACCGGCCAGGCCCTGCTCCGGCTCATCGCGGCGGACGAGGCGTTCCGCGGCGTCCGCATCACGGGTCTCTGCCGTCCCGGCGGGCGCGGCGAGCGGCTGCTTCCCTTCGGCGTCAAGATCGCGGGGGGAGACGCCTCCAGCGCCGCGAGCCTCGGCAAGGTCTATCGGGGAGAGCCCGTCGTCATTCACCTTTCGTCGATATTTCACGCGGGAGCCGTGCTCGAGGGCTGCCGCGGGATGAAACGGCTCGTCGCCGCGAGCTCGACCCGGGTTTTTTCGAAGACATGGGAGAGGGCTCCGGAGATCGAGGCCGCCGAGCGCGCGATCGAACGGTCGGGCGTTCCGTACACGATTCTTAGACCCACCATGATCTACGGAAATTCCGAAGACCGGAACATCTCAAAGTTCATCCGTCTTATCATGAAATACAGAATCGTGCCGCTCCCCGGCGGAGGGAAATCGATCTTTCAGCCCGTGCACGTCGACGATCTTGCCGCATGCATACTCGCGGCGCTCAAGACACCGGCGAGCGCGGGAAAGAGCTACAACGTCCCCGGCGGCAGCGCGCATTCGCTTCGGGAAATCGTCGAAATCATAGCGGGGATTCTCAAGAAGAGGGTTCTCATCGTGCCGTTTCCGCTCGCTCTCGCCGAAGCGGCCGCCGGGCTCCAGGAAAAGCTCCTCCCCCGTCCCTTCATTCACCGGGAACAGATCGAACGGCTTCGCGAGGACAAGCGGTACGACTACTCGGAGGCCGCGAGAGATTTCGGGTACGCGCCGAGATCCTTCGCGGAAGGTGTCTCCGAGGAGATCCGCCTGATCCATCCCGCGGAAACGAGCCGTTGAACAGATCTCGCCCGAGGCACTCTACCGGTATAGGTTTTTGATCGCCCCCCAGGACTCGGGCTCGACCGCGATGACGCCGTCCTGGTTCAGGCCGAGCTTGTTGAGAACGGTGACCGGCTCGACCGGATAGCCGGGCAGGCAGTTGGCGGCTCCGATTGCACTCAGGCCAGGGGGGGGACCGATCTCGATGACGCTCGGCAGGGCATCCGTGAGAAAGCACAACTGGTGGTGAGTCCAGACCCAGTCCATCTGACATGAACCCTCGCCGAAAGCCAGGCACTTATAATCATACGACCAGTTGCATCCTATTCCATACCCAAGGGGATTGATGGTAACCGTGGACTGAATCACGTTCGATGGATACGTCATTCCGAATTCAACCGCCTGCATGCCATTCTCGGACGGCAGCCACCAAAGCCACATCTCGAAATGCGTGTATGTGCCGGTATAGTTGACTGACAAAACCGAGTGCCCCGGATCCGCATAGAGCCCGACGTAGGGCTTCGACGCCAGGCAATCGGCGCCGGCTGAGGCGACGATCAGAAACGCGCATGCGACGAGCAGTATCTTCATGGAATCCCCCTCCCGTGTTTTTCGTGATTCCTCGGATGTCCGCTGCGGTAATTATACTCTCATCCGGCGTGTTCTTCAAGTGCGCGGGTAGCGCCCCGAATAGCGGGTGACGCTGATGGGGCCCCCGCCCGCTGCGCAGCGAGCCTTGCTCGCGAGCACGGGTGGGGTGCAATCAGCGGCAGGACCCGCGTATCGAGCAGGCACGGCCGGGCGCAAGAAAGCCGGGGCGGATCGTTCATCCACCCCGGCTCGAATATGCACGGCGCTCGAACACCGCCGCTACTTCACGTCATCGATGCCGATCATCTCGAGCTTCCCGAGCCCGTCGAGCTGATCCTTCGTCTCCTCGTATTTCGTGAGCAGCAGTATCAAGTTGTCGTCCACCCACATCTGCTCGCGCGCCACGCGCTGGGCGTCGTCGGGGGTTACCCGATCGACGTTCCCGCAGTAGTTCTCGACGAAGTCGAGCGGAATGCCGTGGAACGTGAGATCCGTTATCCACCCGGCGAGATCGCCGTTACGCTCGATGTCGAACGGGAAGAGCCCGGTGATGTACTTCTTCGTTTTGGTGAGCTCGGTATCGGATATCTTCTGGTCACGGATCTTTCCGAGCTGCTCGAGCGCGACATCGACCGTTTCGCGCAGGCTCTTGTTCTTCGTATAGGTATAGACGCCGAAGATGCCGCCCGCCTTCAGGTGATTGAAGCCGCTCCGCGCGCCGTACGAAAGCCCGCGGTTGACGCGTATCTCGTCCATGAGGCGAGACGTGAAGCCGCCGCCGAGAACCGAGTTCGTGACGAGAAGCGGGAAGTAGTCGGGCGTATTCCGCGCGACCGAGATATTTCCGATCCGGATCTGCGACTGCGTCGCATCCGGCTTGTTCACGATGAAGAGCGTGCGGCCCGGAATTTTCTTCGGCGCGAGCGCGGGGATCGCCGCGGCCTTCGACGCCTCCCCCTTCCAGCCTCCGAACTTCGTCTTGACGAGCTCGAACGCCTTGCCCGCGTCGATGTCTCCGACGATCGCGAGGATCGCTCCCGCCGGAACGTAGCGCTGCTTGTGGAACGACATCGCGTTCTCCCGCGTCAGAGCGCCGACCGCGAGCTCGGTCCCGTCCACCGGGTGCGCGTACGGATGCAGGCCGGCGAGCACGCGTATGAACTCGCGCGACGCGACCTGGGAGGGCTGCTCCTTCACTCCCTGAATCTCCGCGAGGACGAGCCCCTTCTCGCGCTCGAAATCCTCTTTCGGGAAATCGGGGGCAAGGACGATCTTCCCCATAATGTCGAGGCCGCGGGCCAGGTCCTTCGCGAGGAAGTCGCCGTCCACCGTCGCATAGTCGCGCCCCGTGTTGACGTTGACGACGCCTCCGATCTCCTCGATCGATTCGGCGATCTGATCTGCCGTAAGGCCCGCAGCACCCTTGTTGAGGAGCCGCCCCGTGAGGTTGGCGACTCCATCCTGACCGGGGGCGTCCATCGCGGAGCCCGCCGGGATGAGGAGCTGAATCGTCACGAGCGGCACTTCGCGCGATTCCATGATGAAGACCTTGAGTCCGTTCTTGAGCGCGTATTCCTTGTACGGCGGGAGTTTCACCGCGCCCGTTTCCGCAAGGGCGAGCGCAGGCAGGAGCGCGAGGACCGCCGCGATCGCGAGAAAGAGTATCCTTTTCATATCGCCTT
>JAPLKY010000452.1 GCA_026387805.1 Candidatus Krumholzibacteriia bacterium | reverse complement strand
GGCCGCCTTCGGGGCTTCGTGAGATTCCCGTGTCTCCCGGGCGATAGGCCCGCCGCGGGGCACCTCGTCACCCCCGACGATATCGAGCAGCTTCCCCGGAATCTCCCCGATGAACCGCGACGGGGAATTCCCTATCCAGCTTCCGAAACGCATGCGGTTCGCCGCGCAGAACATGAAAAGCCTCTCCTTCGCCCGCGTGATGCCGACGTAGAAAAGCCGCCGCTCCTCCTCGAGTTCATCCGGCGCCTCGAAGCTCGAGTAGTGCGGCAGAAGCCCTTCCTCGAGCCCGGTGATGATGATCGCGCGGTACTCGAGCCCTTTCGCGTTGTGGAGCGTCATAAGAGCGACCTGCTCCTCCCCCTTGAGCGTGTCGACGTCGCTCATGAGGGCGATATTCTCGAGGAAAGCGGCAAGCTTCGGGTCGCTCGCGGAGGACGAGTAGCGCTCCGTCTCGACAAGCAGCTCCTCGATGTTCTCGAGGCGGTCCTCGGCCGTTTTCGGATCCTCCTTGAGGTGATCCCGGTAATGCGTCTTCTCGATCACGGCGAGGAGCACGTCGTGCGCGGTGCCCTCACGGGCCTTGAGCTGCAGGGAGGAGACGAGATTCGAGAACTCATCGATCTTCTCGCGGAGCGCTCGCGGCAGCTCGGCGAGGAGATCCTTGTTACGCAGCGCCACGAGCAGGCTCGAGTCTCCCGCCGCCTCCTCGATCTTCGCGAGCGTCACGTCCCCGATCTTTCGCCGCGGCACGTTCACGACGCGTTTGAAGTTCACGTTGTCGCTCGGATTGTTGACGAGCTTGAGATAGCCGAGCAGATCGCGGATCTCCCGACGCTCGTAGAATCGCACGCCCCCGATGATCTGATACGGCATGCCGCCGGTGCGCAGCGCGTTCTCGATCGCCCGCGATTGCGCGTGCGTGCGGTACAGCACGGCGATCTCGCTTCGGCGGTAGCCGGCTCTGAGGAGATCGATGATCGTCTCGCGGACGGCCGCCCCTTCCTCCTCCTCGTCCTCGACGAAGAAGAGCTTCCCCTTCTCCCCGGCCCCTTTCTCGGACCAGAGGTTCTTGCCCGTGCGCCCCTTGTTGTGCTCGATGAGACGGTTCGCCGCGTCGAGGATCGCGTTCGTCGAACGATAGTTCTCCTCGAGCTTGATGACGACCGTGCCGTCGTACACCTTGTTGAACTGGAGAATGTTGTCCACGGTCGCGCCTCGCCAGCCGTAGATCGCCTGGTCGTCGTCGCCGACGACGAAAAGGTTCCGGTGCTGCGAGGCGATCGCGTCGATCATGAGCATCTGGATCGCGTTCGTGTCCTGGAATTCGTCCACGAGGACGTACTGAAACTGGCGCGCGTAGCGCTCCTTGACCCGCGGATGCGCCGTGAACAGCTCGATGACCCGCGCGATGAGATCGTCGAAGTCGAGCGCGTTCGCCTTGCGCAGGCCGGCGATATATCCCTGGTATATCCCCGCGTGACGCACATCGTTCGGATCGCCGGCCCGCTCGAGGGCCTCCTCGGGCGTCACGAGCGCGCATTTCCAGCGGGAGATCCTGTCCCGCACGACCGCCACGGGATTCTCGTCGAGGCCCCACCCCTTTCCCTTGATGATATCCTTGATGAGTCGGACCGCGTCGTCCTCGTCGTAGATGGCGAAGTTCGAGCCGAAGCCGAGATGGCTCGCCTCGCGGCGCAGGATCTTGAGCCCCGTCGCGTGAAAGGTCCCGATCCAGAAGGGAAGCTCGCGCTGTCCGAGAAGCCGCTCGACGCGCGCGCGCATCTCGCCGGCCGCCTTGTTCGTGAAGGTGAAGGCGAGGATTCGCTCGGGGGAAATCCCCTTCTCGCGGATGAGATACGCGATGCGCTCGGTGAGCACGCGCGTCTTCCCGCTGCCGGCCCCGGCCAGCACGAGGACGGGACCTTCCGTGGCAAGCACGGCCTGCTTCTGCTGGGGATTGAGCTTATCCATCAGAATTGAGGCCCGATGAAGAAATGGAACACGGAATCCCCGGTCCGCGAGAAATCGGTCGGCCAGCCGAGCTGAAAATTGAGGATCAGATACCCTATCCGCATATAGTAACCGACGCCGAAGTCGCTGTAGAACGCGAGGTCGTTCACGACCCGCGGCATGAGCCATTCGGGGAGCGGTTCCACGTATCTGCCTTTTCCCCATACGGAGCCGGCATCGATGAAGAACGTTCCCCCGATGTTCTGGATTCCCCACCTGCCGGGCCAGCCGAAGATGAGCGCGTCGACGAGCGGGTACCGGTACTCGACGTTGAAGAGAAGCATCCGGGAACCGGTGAACTGGAGATAATCGTATCCGCGCATCGTGAGCGGGCCGCCGAGGAAGAAGATCTGCGGATCGTCCCCGACGCCGAACGCGCCGATGCCGCGCACGGCGAGGTAGTTCCGGTAGAAGAGGGGCATGTATTTCCGGTAATCCGCGAAGAACGTCGCGCGGGAAATGTCGTCTCCCGAGAAGGCGATCGTCCGTGAAGCGCTCAGCATCCAGCGCGATCCGATCACCGGGCCAAACGAGCCGAAATACGCCGAATCGTGCACGAGGGAGAACGTCGGCTGGAGAAGCTGCCTCTTGGATTTCGTGGGCTCGTAGTAGTCGTACCCCGAAGAGCCTTCCCGGTACGTGCCGAAGAACTCGCGTTCCGAGATGAATCCCTGAAACTCGAGATCGACCCTCGTGAAGGTCGAGAACGGATAGCTCGCCAGCGCGAACAGGCCGTAGTTCCGCTCGGTGAAGAGCTGATAATCGATGAACGTTTCGCCCACCGAGGAAACACGGGAATTGAGATAGTTCTTGAACTGGAAAAGGCCGACCCCGTAATCAATCCGCCTCTTGAGATAGCGGTACGTGAGGAGCAGATCGCTGTCTTCGATCGAGCGGAAGAAATTGAACGCAATGAGCAGGTTATGGTCGCCGAGCAGGTCGCTGAACGCGATCTGATTGTAGAGTTGAAAGCCGAATCCCGTGGAATATCCGATTCCCATCATATTGCCGACATAGTCGGGACCGAGACCGGCATGGTATCGCCGGATCGTTCCGATCTGCCTCGCGACCCGCGCACGTATCGCCTCGAGCGTGTCGGGATCGACGTCATCCTTCGAATCCTCGTCGACGACGATCGACGGGAACTCGTCCTCGCGGTTGCCCGGCTCCCGGATGCCGATCGGGGGAGGTACGCTGAGCCTCGTCTTCGTCGCTTCCGCCTTGACGGC
>JAPLKY010000203.1 GCA_026387805.1 Candidatus Krumholzibacteriia bacterium | reverse complement strand
ATCCATGATGATGTTCTGCGGGGCAAAGACGACCATCTCGCGGACGGATTTTGCCACCTGATAGCCTCGCTCGACCTTGACGAACCAGCGATCGAGCCGCTTCGCCGAAACGTCGGCGGAGACGTTGGCCGGATATACGCCTTGCCGCGCCTTCTCGATGGCCTGTTGATCCAGATCGGTAGCAAAGATCTGCAAGGTGACGTTCTTCGCGGGTCTCAGCTCTTCCATCGTCTCTTTGAAAAGAATCGCCAGGGAATAGGCTTCTTCGCCTGTAGTGCAGGCAGGTATCCACGCCCGGAGCGTCTGATTCGATGTGCACCCGGCCAGCAACGCCGGCAGGACTTCGATCTTCAGCTGTTCCCACGCCTCCGGGTCACGGAAGAAACTCGTCACCCCGATCAGCAACTCGTGGAACAGCAGTTCCACCTCCTGCGGATTCTCCCGCATGAAGCGCACGTAGTCGGCGATCCTGCTGATTTGGTGCAGCCCCATGCGCCGCTCGATGCGGCGATAGACCATGCTCTTCTTGTACAGCGAGAATTCATGACCCGTTTGTCCGCGCAGCAGGATCATCACTTTTTCAAGGGCGCTCTGAACCGTGTAATGATCGGCGCGTCCGGGTTTGGCGATGATCGGCACGTGCCGGAGATAAGCGATTATCTTGCCCGGCAGCTCATCCACCGGGGCGATCACATCGGCGAGCCCCGCCTCGACGGCGCTGCGCGGCATGCCGTCGAATTTGGCCGAGGTCGGTTCCTGCACAAAGACCACGCCGGCCTTTTCCTTGATGGCGTGCAAGCCCAGCGTGCCGTCCGAGCCCATGCCGGAAAGGATGACGCCGATGCTGCGCTCCTGCTGGTCATCGGCCAGCGAGCGCAGGAAGAAATCGATCGGCAGGCGCAGGCCGCGCGGCGCAACCGGGTCAAGCAGATGCAGCACTCCGTGCAGAATGGACATGTCTTTGTTCGGGGGGATAACGTAGACGCAGTCCTTCTTGATGCGCGTCCGGTTCCTCACTTGTATAACGGGCATGACCGTGCCGCGCTGAAGCAGGTCCACCATCATGTCCTTGTGGGTCGGATCGAGGTGCTGGACGATCACATACGCCATGCCGCTGTCCTTGGGCACATGAGCGAGGAACTGTTCCAGCGCCTCCAGCCCCCCGGCCGAGGCGCCGATGCCGACGATGGGAAAGGTCGAGCGCGACTCGACCGCCGATTTCACTAGGGGGGAGGATGTCTCCTCCGGCACAGAGACGGCTGCTCTTGGCGCCCGGCGGGCGGGCTTGGTCTTCCTCTTCATGGATCAGCCTCCTGGGGGTGACCTCCTGTTTCTGCCGAATAGGTTAAACATATTATTGATTACAGGGGAGCGGGCTAACCCCAATATAATATAAGGCCCGCCACCCGGAGCCATTGTATCGTCATGAAGGGGCGGGAGGTCCATAGCACTTAGGGACTAGACGACTAAGACCAAAGGCCTATAACGAAAAACAGCCGATTTGCGGGTAGGATTTCTTATCGTCCTTTTCCTATTTCGCTTTGCGGGATTCCCAGACCAGGTATGGGGCAAAGGCCTCCGGCTTGCCGGGCGGCGCCATCGCGAACTCACCCTTCAGGATACCATCGGAGCCAAGCTTGTAGCTCAACCGAAAACGCGGCGCTCCGCCCGCAATCTCGCTCACAAAAGAGGCTTCCCCCGGCCCCGTTACCATGACCGCGTAACGAATGACATGGCCCTCATTGTCGTAGTAGTCCGCCCGGATCCCGGAGCCATCGCTCACGTAGATCACCATGAGGTCGTCATGTCGCGAGGCGGGTGCTTGGGCCGACGCGGAGTATTCGGCGTAGCTCGTGCGAATGATCACACGGCCCTGCAGCCCGCGGGCGAACGTGGCGCTTCCCGCGGCTTCTCCCGGCTTTCCGCCCCCGGACGCCTCCCACTTGCCGAGGAGAAACTCCAACGGCTCCAACTCCTTCGGGACTCCGGCATATGCCGAAACGGCAGCCGCAAGCAAAGCAATGGCCGACACTATTCCGAAAAGCCTACGCATGCATCCGTCCTCCTTGTCTTCTTACGCATCCCGGAGCCATTCAACGGAGAATCAGGGAATGGAAAAATTTATGTTGCCGATGTTGGTGCTTCGCGCCTGCATCGCCTTTGCCCTCAGGGGGTCGGCGCTCGAATGATAGAAGCCGAAGGGCTCGCCCGCCGTGTAGGCGCTGTTACCGTCCTTATCGACCCATGCATACAGGGAATCGATATAGAAGTCCTTGTGAATTCCGATGGAGTACAGCCCCCCGGCGTCCGCTATATCGCGAAGATTATGATCAATCTCGACGAATATCGTCCCCGCCTGGCCGGAATTGTTGGTCACTTTGCCCGAAACCGCTATGCTCGGCGCGAGCACGTCCTCCTTCTTATCGCAGCCGATAAATACAAGCGCCGCCAGAAAAAGGGCCCATCCAATTCGCGCCGGGCCGTGAAGCTTCACGATACAATCGGTTCCACGCATCCAACGCTCCGATTTCGTAGTCATCGCTCTCCTCCAATATTTTCCCCTCAATGCACTCCATCCGGCGAACGCGTCCTATCTTCGCCGGTACACATCGGTGCTCAAGTACTTGAGGCCGGAGTCGGCCATCAGCGTGACGACCTTGGCGTTCGGCCCGAGCCGCTCCGCGACTCGGATCGCGGCGACGACGTTCGCCCCCGATGATGTCCCCGCGAAGAGAGCCTCCTCCCGCGCGAGGCGCCTCGCCATCTCCTTCGCGTCTTCGGTTCTGACCGGCAGGATGTCATCCACGAGGGTCGGCTCCCAGAGCGGAGGCGTGAAACCGATCCCGACTCCTTCGATCTTGTGAGGCCCTGCCTGCCCCCCAAGCAACACCGAGGATTCCGCGGGTTCGACGACGACGATCTTGATGCTCGGTTTGTATCGCTTCAGCACCGTTGCGACCCCGCGCGAAGAAGCCGCCGTACCCACGCAGTGAACGAAGGCGTCGATCTCCCCCTTCGTTTGACTCCAGATCTCTTCGCCCAGCGAGTAGTAGCCCGTGACGCTGTCGAGGTTCTTGAGCTGGTCGGTCCAGTAGGTGTGAGGCTCCCGGCTCAATCCACGGGCGGCTTCGATCATGTCCAGGATCAGCTTCTTGGTGGTGAGGCCTCCCTCGCTGGGGACGAGCGTCAGCTCGGCGCCGAGCGCCGCCATATGATCCAGCTTCTCCCGGCTGAACGCATCGGAGCTGACGATCCGGAGAGGGTGGCCTTTGGCGGCGCAGACCAATGCAAGCGACGTCCCCGTGCTGCCGCCCGTATACTCGACGACGGTGTCTCCGGGCTTCAATCGACCGTCCTCCTCCGCCCGGGAAATCACGGCAAGCGCCATCCGGTCCTTGAAGCTGCCGGTGGGATTCTCCCACTCGAGCTTCACGAAGATGTCCGCGCAATCGGGCGGAACGACCTTGCGAAGTCGAACGAGCGACGTGTTTCCGATTGCCTGGAGAATGTCCACGAGTTGAGCGCCTCCTCTACCGGTTGCGCCGAGACGGCTTCATCGAAACTGCAGCCCCCTCTCAATCTTTTCCGAAATACATCTCGAGCATGACCGTGATGGCTCTGTTCTTCAAATCGACGTCTCTATCGGTGCCGTCCGGAGCAATGAATCCGGATGAGTACCTTACGTCGACGCCAAATTCATTTGATCCACTCGGCAATCCCAGCTTCGCACCTATCACATATCCATAATCATTCGGCTTGACGGATGATTTGATGTCGTAGAATCGAGCACTGCCGCCGAATTCGCTCTTAAGACCCGCATCCATGCGCAGACAATACATGGGACCGGCGTACAGGCAGCCAAAACAACGGTGCTTGTCGAGAATTCTGCATTGCAGTGACGGCACGAAATCAAGATACCAGATATCTATTTGCCCTTCGCTTGAATTGTACATCCCCTTTGCGCCTTTGTGCGCATAGAGAAGTTCGGTCTGCAATGAAATGATATTCGAAAATGTATACCGGTAGAAGCCGCCGAACGATAGGGTATTCAGGGATTCGACCTTGTAGGCGTCTCTATCTCCTCCGGAAGGGCCGGATATCAATAGTCCTCCTTTCATTCCCCCTCCATGAGTTCCGGCGTTTGAATCCACACAAGAGAGCAAGACGGCCGAGATTATCAACCAAGCATACCTTCGCTTCATCGCGTCACCCTTCTTCCCGATGAATGATCCGGCGCCGCGTCGGATGCAGTAGCGCCCGCCACCCCGGCGAACCGGCGCGCCGCGTGCTCCGCAGGCGGCGTGACGGCAGCGGCGGCCGGCTGCATGCGGAATTGTACATCAACTGGTCGTCTTTTCGTTTTTAGCCGCCTGCCGAATAGCCCTTGGATCCACAATAGCAATGTCCAAGTACTTCTTCAATGTCAGAAGGTCCTTGTCCCCCGATACGATATATTTGGCCTTCCCCGCTCTCGCCGTTCCCAATAGTGCCAGGTCGCTTGTATCTCGGCATATTAATGACCTCGTGGCTTTCGAGGCAATATTCAAAAAGGGAGCCGCAAAGCCCCCTTGTCGCAAACGCTGCAACAATCACATTCGAATCCAGAACCAGCTTCATTTCATTTCCCGGGATACATCCTCATCCACCAACAACCCCTGCGCCTCAGCAAAAGGAAGCGTCTTCCTTCTCAACTGACGAAACTGGTATATGGAAATGTATCTCCGGATCGACTCCCTGACAACATCGCTGACCGGAACGTGCTCTTTCTTGCTGATGCTTTGCAAGATTTCCTGCAGATCGTTCGGCAGCCTGACGGTAATGGGCCTATTCATAGCTCAACCTCCGTAATACATTGTAATACGAAGATCGTTCTTTATCAGTATAGGATTCATAGCATGGATAACGTTGTGCGTTTGAGCGGCGGCCCGTGCCGCTCGGGTTCACGCCGGCGCTCCTGACCGTCCGCTCGAAACGCGTGTCAGGCCCCGACTACTGGCCGCCACTCTACGAAGTAATAGCGTTGATAATTACGGGCAGCCTTCCCTTCCAGTCCTCCCACGCCCTCGAGTTCGTAGCCAACTCACACATGAAGTGCGCAACATTGGCCATGTTGGTGCTGTCCGCGGCAAAGAGACTGCTCACAAGGCCATCGTGCAGCGAGTACTCCGAAACGTCACCCTCCCGAAGTGTGTCCGGGCGGACCGCCACCCACTGCACGAATGTATCGGTCATCCCGACGTCGCGACAGAGGAAGTCCGCGGCTCGTTGGTTGTCCTTGGCCGGAGGAACGATGCCGCGGAGAATCCACACGACCGCCTTTTCGAACATCCCGCGACGCGCGTCGAGGCCCCCCGGGCGATTCACCGAGACGCTGCTCATGAGAATGAACTTGACCGGCTTTGCGGGCCGCAGCGTCCCGATCGCTCGGCACAGCCTCGTTGTGGCCCGCGTGACGAGGTCGCGCGGCGGCCCGAAGATGCCCTTGAAGTCGGGAACGTGACCGAGGCACGAGATGACAGCATCGCAGCCACGGACTTGGCGCAGGAGGTCATCATCGCCGAGAGACAGGAGATCGGCCTCGACCACCGTCAGGTTGGGGTCGTCCGCGGCACCCGCCGGGAGCTTCCGGGCGGATCGCACGACGACGCGGACACTGACGCAGCCGCCTAGAAGCTGCTTCAAGACGCACCGGCCGGTGCGTCCGGTGCCGCCGACGAGAAGGACGGTCTGCTGCGCAGGCATCGTGGAGTCTCCCGGTAGTACCCTTGGAGCCCTCAGCGACGAGCATGTTGGCCATCAAGACCGTCAGCGTCACCGATGGGCCTAGCGTCGGCATCAGCTGCATGCAGAGTTAGACATCTCCGACTCTAAGTCCCCACCTTTTCGAGGGGCACACCCTTGCCCGCTCGAATGCTGCGCCGCGCGGCTTCTATCCGCTTCAGGAAACGCGGGTCATTCTCCAGTCGGTATTCAAACCAATCGTCCTCGGAGTTGAAGCCGATGAGAACTCCAGCAGGCTTCCCGTGGCGCGTAATGACGACCTGTTCCTTCTCCGCAATCCGCAGAAACCGCGATAGATCATCCTTCACCGTTGAAAGGGCCACCTTCTTCATGATTGTTCTCCTTATTCGGCCAGCCACTTCTCGGAATCCGGCTTACTAATGATGGCCAGAATGTATACCTCGTCTCCCGCCACATCGTAGAACACCCGGGTATCGCCGACCCTCAGTCGATATTCAGGTTTCTTAAGCCCGCGAAGCCGCTTGATACGACTCCTGCTCGTCCGCTTCGGCTGGTGCCTCAAATGCTTTTCAATTGCAGCCCTCACTGCCGCCTGGTCATGGGCCCGCAATCTCCGGAGATCGCGCACAGCTTGTTGAGCTAGCAATATTCGGTGTTTCATCCTGGCCAGATTATAGCCATATTCTGGCTATATGTCAAGATCGCGGTTACGTGTATCCAACGTCGACATCAGCTGCGGCCACGTCCGCCGCCCCGGCGGGCCGGCGCGCCGCGTGCTCCGCGGGCGGCGTGACGGCAACGACCGTCAGCTGCATGCGGAGTTAGATTGTGCCTTACTCGTTTTGCCCTCCAACCCATCCCTTATCTCACTTGATTCGTTGCACTGATAGCACAATCACCGGAGTTACGGGCACATCGTACAAGAACGCTCCGTCAGGCGCCTGCTGTGTCGATGTTAGCACCCCGCCGACAGAATCAACAACGTCCATACCGGCTATCACACGGCCAAATACCGCATATCCGGGCCTAGCATCATCCTGTCTATCGAGTGATGGATTGTCCTTCAAATTGATGAAGAACTGACATGTCCCTGAATTCGACGATGATGATCGCGCCACGGCTATTGTTCCGCGTAGGTTTGATAATCCATTATAGGATTCACAAATAATCGGATCGTGTGCTTCCTTCCTTTCCAAATCCTGAGTGTACTGCCCGCCTTGAATTACGAAACCGGGAAGCACGCGATGGAAGATTGTGCTGTCATAGAGGGAAGCCCCCACATACTCCAAGAAATTGCCGACACTGACCGGCGCTCGTGACATATCGAGCTCGAGAATTATTGAGCCCATCGTCGTATTCATCCGAACAAGAGGCTGAAGAGGACGATCAGGACATTCGCAATCCGGCGCTTGAGGCGAATCGGAGCAACCCGCACAAAGGCACAGCGAGATTGTGAGGATCACGCCGAACAGTATCATTATGCTATTTTCCGGATTGTGCATATCCGATCCAACACCTCATGGACTACTGACCATCAATCTAACTTAAATTGGCCGAATCACGACGGGCGTTTCAAAGAATCATTGAATCATTGTGAGGAATACAGGGATTTAATAGATCCCCAAGTGCTTTTAAACGTCGCCACATAATCATCAGGGAATACCGATTGTTCAATATTGCCGGTGATTCTACACGATTGATTGCATGGCTCGTGAAAATCGGTAAAATAGCCCATATATTGATAATCCCCCCATATGATATAGGAAGTGCCCGCGAGAAATGAAAGTGCTGTGTATGCAGTGCTACACATTAGAAGCTCGCCGTAAGTATCTCCTGTGCAAGTCTTATTTAGCGGGCAAGGTGTAACATATAGAGAATAGAATTCGGAAAAGCCACATTCCATTTGTCCGCAGATAGGAACCGACGGTGGCGATACACGCACAGTAATTGTATCAGCGTGCGTCCCAACTCTTGTCACGACCCAAATTGTTTGAGACATGGCTGGCCACGGGAGTGCTAATGCGGCGATACAAGAAACTATGGTTGCAAGCCATAGAATGCTATTCAGCTTCACGTCTTCCTTCCTACAGTATGAACATTGTGCTCTGTTGCGCTCTTCAAGTACTAATAGGTCTAACGTCGGCATCGGCTGCGGTCGTGTTCGCCGCCCCGGCGGGTCGGCGCGCCGCGTGCTCCGCAGGCGGCGTGACGGCAACGGCCGTCAGCTGCATGCGGAGTTATCTATCCGTTGTTGAAAATTCGATTTTCAAATGAGCCGCTGCACGCTTCAAGCTCACGTCCAATGTCCAAATCGGACAATCCGCCAGCATCGCCGATGCAAGCAAGTGAGCATCTATCCATCCAAGTCCCCGCCCATAAAGCTTCTCTCGATCCAAGAGAGCCAGCACTTCTTCGTTTTCAGCTATCGGCACTACTGACAATTCCCCTAGAAGTGATAATACAAGGGATCGACGCTTGAGATTGCCGCAAGCCAGTTCCCCAATGATATGGGGGTGGCACGAAACCTCTCCCTCCTCGAGGAGTTCCGCCAGCTTCTTGTCGCCCATCCTGAAATGTCGAACCCAAACTGACGTATCAACCAATATCATTCGCCACTACCAGTGCGCCGCCTTCTGATGGGACGCAGATTTCTATCGGTTCCCCCCAATTTCGCCAGGCGCCGGGCGCTCTCACGCGCAATCAGCGCCTCAAGCCCCAAATGAACCAATGAAGTCTTCTCGTGTACGCCCGTGAGTTGAGCGGCCTTTTTCAGGAGAGCTTCCCGTATGTTCAGTGTTGTTCTCATGTGCATTAGTGTGCATCAATAGTGCATATTTGTCAATCGAATATTTCGTATAGATAACGTCGGCATCAGCTGCGGCCGGCTGCTCCAAACTGTAGTCAGGCGGTGCAAAAGCGCTATCCGGCTTGAGGGCCGCCCGTGTCATTGCCGAGGAAGCTCACATCTTGTCTGCCCTCCCTTTCGGTGACATCACTCAGCGGCGGCGTACTCAGGTGTGATTCCAAGGCCTCGACTAGTTGCTGGTATTCGGATCGTTTGCTAGCGGCTGTCAGTGTCAACGCCTCGCGGAGCCTTGCCGACGCTTCTTGGAGAAACGCCCGCACCCGCAACTCGTCGTGATGCTGATCATCGTTAGTAACGATATCGTGAGCTGAGGAGAATCCTTGCTCCAGTAGTGAACTAACCGCGGCCTCCGATGGAGTCATTTGGTAGACCCGCTGCAGAATTTGGACTCCGGTTATCAGCGCATCTGACCGATTAGCGTTCTCGGCGTCGGAGACACACTGGAGCGTGCTTCTCAAGACATGGAGCATGTTGACGAGGAACTGTTCCGCGCCGTGATCATGGATAGCCTCAACTGCCGAACGCACCCATTCCCGATCCGAGACGAGAGCAGGGAAGGGGTAGATACCAACGTAAAGCGGATTGCTCCGGACACCACGAACCTGTTCGGGCGTCCACGTGATATCATGCAAATCGGCTATCACCTCGGCGCTTGATGGGGGGTAGGAACGCTGGACTCACGCGATCAGACATGAGGCCCTCCCGACTTCGCTAGACATGAGTTGATCGAACCGACGCGCATAACGCTAGCGCTCACTAGCGGGCTGCGCAGCAGACCGCCGAGTGCAGCGCGTAGTTCGGCGGCCATTCACCACCCAGCGCATTGCAAGTTCCTTCTGTCTCGCCGCGCAGTCCCTGAGATACAGATTGATGAGATGCTGATAAGGCACGCCCGTCTTGCCCGCGAGTCCCTTGAAGTATTCGACGGTTTCTTTGTCCAGGCGAATGGTCACTGATTGCTTGAGCAATTTCACGTAAGGATTCCGGCGCGCTTTCATCTTCGAAAAATCGTAGTGCTTTCTCATGGCATCATCTCCAATAGCTCTCCCGCTCTTCTCCGTCCGCTTTCCTCACCGAAATGATTCTTACAACCGTCTCGGACTCTCGGTAGCAGTGACAAACAACCAACACCCGAAGTCGAATACTCATTCCCAACAGAATGAACCGTTCCTCCACCTGCGAATGATCTGGATCGCCGAACACCTTCGCATGTTCGTCATGGAAAGCCGTGACGGCCTCATCAAGGGAAATCCCATGCTTTACGAGGTTGCTGCGGGCCTTAATTGGGTCCCAGACGAATCGAAGATTACTCATACATACATTGTATGCATAATATGGTGATTTGTCAATACCGCAAGTGTCCGTCTAACGCCGGCATCAGCTGCGGCCGCCCCCGGCGGGCCAGCGCGCCGCGTGCTCCGCAGGCGGCGTGACGGCAGCGGCCGTCGGCTGCATGTGGAGTTAGACAGAATCTCTTGAATCCCCTATGCCACTCTCAGCGGAGTCAATTCAGTTCGTTTGAGCGCAGGCAGGCCAAACTCTCTCAGCACACGATTGAAGAGCGAGGCAGTAATTTGCCCAGGCGCCGTGATCTCGATTCCTATCGGTTTTCCGTTTCGACCGATATCGATCACCAATCCCGGCTCAATCCGCATTGTGCGAACGCTCTTATCGCCAGGTCGACGAGGCAGGTAGTAATACCCCGCGATCGGTCGCCCACGCAGAAATGTCACTTCCAAATACGCTTCCTTCATTTCATTTCTCCCCAAATGGATAGGCTGTCACGATTACGAGTCGCTTCATCTCGGCATCGGGCTCAACTATGACTTCCCACGTCCTGCTTCTATAATATGCAACTATAACCCATCGCCCTTCAACAATATCCGGCCGATAACCCCTGGCGTCCTCGAGCATCTTGCGAAGGCCGGTCTCCGTGAATCCACGATCAACCATCCGCTTGAGCACATGCGGGCTGAGCTCAAGATCCCAATTCCACCAATCCGGCCACCGACGTCGAATCATATGCTGACGCCATTCTATCATAAAAAGTCCGGATAGAATCGAGTATTTCTGTCTAACACAAGTGTCAACTGCGGATGCCGCAGGTTGAAGTCTCAAATGCCGCCAGCGTCCAAGCGGCGGCCGTCTGCTGCACACTGAGTTAGACGGCACATCCTTGATCGTTACTCTGCATTTCGCACGGGCACAGCCAGAGTGCGCTGGTATTTCTGACTGCCAAGAAGAGAATTGCCATTCGAATCCAGTCTGCCCTCGCACCGATAATACGAAATGGAGAACTCAACAAGCACATTCGCCGTATCCGGCAATCCGCCCAATGAACATGGAAGGCAGAAACGGATGCTATCTCGTCGTTGGCAGCTCGGCGCCGTCGCTTCTATATTATAGAAGTTGTATTCGGTTGTTTGCCCCGTCCAAGGCAAGGTGGCAGAAATGTAATCAATAGTGCCTGGATGAACTCCAAATCGGCTTTTCACGATAAGATCGCAGATCGCACAGGGCGGGGCGCAAAATGTCCCCGGGAAGTTTCCTATTGCCACTTTAGTATACATCGTATCGATGATGAATTCACCCACTTGATCCGATGCGGCATCGCCACTTGATAGCGAAGCATAGAACACCAATGCGAATGCAGCGATGATATATGATATCGTCTTCATGCAAGTCCCAAAGATATCTCTTGTCCGCCTAACGAGTCTGTAGAATAAGTCCCAAGATCATCATTTTCACAGAAACTCTCTTTTTGTAAGTCATTCTTAATATACAAATTATAATTCTCGGCCTTTTCCTTTTCTTCTTTATAAATGACTTTTTCTACAGACACAACGTCGGCATCAGCTGCGGCCGCGTCCGGCGCCACGGCGGGCCGGCGCGCCGCGTGCTCCGCAGGCGGCGTGACGGCGGCGGCCGTCAGCTGTATGCGGAGTTAGCTTCCGATGATCTCGTTTAATCCCTCAATTACGAGATCAAGTTCCTTGTCGGACAATTTCGTGATCTTCTTCCCGAGCCGCTCAGTTGACAACGTGCGAATCTGGCTAATCTTGACCCATGACTTTTTCGGCAGAGTTGAATCAGCAAGCTCAAGTGTCAGCGGAAAACCCGCCTTCTGGGGTGCGCTTGTTAACGCCATCGCGATGACGGTGCCTGAACGTTCATTGAATATATCATGACTAAGAACCAGCACGGGGCGCTCACCAGCCTGCTCCCGCCCCTTCGTCGGGTCCAATTCCGCCCAATAGATCTCGCCCCTCAGTATTCTGGCCATTCGGAAAGCTCCCGTGAAATGCCCTCCTCGGCCATTGAACGCTCGAACTTCTTATCGAGCTTTGCACATTCCCGCGCGAGACGGTTGCGATCGAGCCGCGCAAGCTTTTCCCTCACGGCCTCTTGCACCGCTTTGCTACGATTTGGGAATACCCTCGCCTTGACCAATCGATCCAACCTGTCAAGCAGGTCGTCCTGGATCGTGATGGCTACTTTTATCGTGCTCATGCAATCACCTCAAGTATTACAATATATCATACCAGAGATTTTGTCAAGCCCCAGAACATTCGTGAAGCTAACGCATGCATCAGCTGCGGCCGCGCCCGCCGCCCCGGCGGGCCGGCGCGCCGCGTGCTCCGCAGGCGGCGTGACGGCAGCGGCCGTCAGCTGAATGCAAAGTTAGCTTGTCCCCCAAGATCCATGGCGCCAAATATAGGCTCCTACATTCGTCGCGCCCTTACAGAGTGCAATCGCCTTCTTCAGTTCGTACTGAGACAACTCGTTCTTCTCGTCGGAATCCTTGCCCGTATAGTGCTTCTGCAACAAAGCCAAGGCCCGCGCATCGCCAAGCTGGCCAAGGGCCCAAATCGCTCGATTTCTATCGCAATAGTCATATTGCTCCGATTCGACAAGAACCATTAGAGCAGCAACTTTATCACCCGGATGCTCTCGAAGAGCCTTTGTGCTGATTGAATGAACCCCGGATCCAATACTCAGGCAGACGAGCAAGAAAGCGACTACCAGCAAGCCCAGACCGCAAGAAAGGACAAGCATGAGTCGCTTTCCTTTTCGCGCCGTTGTTCTGAGCGTCGCCTTCTCGAGATCCTGGGTCATGCCCTCTCCTCCTGATCAAGATAACGCGGCGGTCACCTGCAGGCCGCGCAGCGGACTGTCAGGTGCACCGCAGAGTTATCCGGCGCTGTACTCTCGGAAATGGGCTATATGACAACAACACATTATGCCAAATATGCTGAGCCGCGTCATCGCGCTCTGATTGCGCTCGATCGCTAGTCGTCATTGGCACTGCTCCGTCAGGACGTAGAGCTTATGCTTCGAAGTCGTAACGCAGATATGGCCGCCTGAGATGGCGACGCCCATTACGTACTCGTGGCGAAAACTCGCGCGGCCGATCATGTAAGGTTCTCTCGGATTCTCAACGTTTATTACATATAGCTCGGGCCCGGTGGCAACGTAGGCATGGCTGTCCGAGATCGCGACGGTTGCTTCGCCCCCACCCCATGGGATCTCGAGGCTACTCACCCTCCGAGGGGAACGGGGATTTGTAATATCAATTAGTTCGAGAGCTCCCCGCGACGCCACGTAAGCGTAATTCCTCAAGACCGCTATGCTACTGGCGCCGCCAGCTATCGTGCCAGCACTACCTAGGATCCGAGGGTTCTGAGGAGTCGTGATGTCAATCACCTGGAAACCATCTTTCCAGTCCAAAAAGTAGGCGAATTTGTCCAGAATAGCCAAACACCCATGACTACCGTACGCTCCCCAGCCCGACAAACCGCCTACGATCCGAGGAGTTCTAGGATTCGCAATGTCAATTACGCGAAGACCACTCATCGAGGCCGCCACATAGGCGTAGTTACCCGAGATTGCCACGCCACCAGGAAGAACCCCTGAAAGGGTGGTGTCGCCCATCATTGGGATGCGCACCCTGGCGACGACTTGTGGTTTCTCGGGATCAGTAATGTCGACTGCCTGAAATCCCGCCGGGCTTAGGACATAAGCATAGTCGCCCGATATAGCCAGACTGGCATAGTAGCCATAGTCGGCAGCAACCGATTCATAAGCTGGATCCGCCACCTCGTTTCTCCCCCCCGCACTGGTCACGCCCATAACACAAGGAGCTGTAGCATCGGCAATATCGATCACCTGGAGTCCCCCTACGCGCGCCACGTATGCGTATTTGCCCGAGATCGCCACGCCATTAGTCGGCCCAGGAGTGTCTACATTACCCGCAAAGGGATTGTCGTTGGGATTGGCGACATCGATCACTTGAAGCCCTGCCTCGTCTGCAACATAGGCGTACCTACCCAAGACCGCTACGCCAAGTGCAGTCCTGGACGTCTTCACCAAACTCAGAGCCCGGGGGCTTCTAGGATCCCTGATGTCAATCACATGGAGGCCAGCTTGCAGCCCCGCGATATAGGCTAAGTTGCCTGAAAGAGCCACGCCATGCGCGCCATTGGCCCAGCCCGGAGTGGCCACGTTGCCAATGATTCGAGGATTATGGAAGTCCTCTATATCCATAACTTGGAGGCCGGATCTCATGGCTGCCACATAGGCATAGCGGCCAGAGATAGCGACATCAACTGCCTCACCCGGGGTCTGGACGCTGCCCACGATTCGAGGACTCCGAGGATTCGTTATATCGATCACTTGGACACCAGCTTCCATGTCCGCAACATAGGCGAAATTGCTCGAAAGAGCCACACCGTTGGCCTCGCCTGGTGTGTCAACGCTGCCCACGATCCGAGGACTCCGAGGATTCGTTATATCGATCACTTGGAGACCAGCTTCCCGGTCCGCGACATAGGCGAAGTTGCCTGAAAGAGCCACATCATTGGCCATGTCCGGTGTTTCGACGCCGCCCACGATCCGAGGACTCTGAGGATTCGCTATATCGATAATCTGCAAGCCCGCGTTCCTGCCCGCAACGTAGGCATAGTTACTGGAAATCGCCACGTCAACCACCTCATTCGTGGTCTGAACGCTGCCTACAATCCGAGCACTCTGAGAATTCGTTACGTCGACAACTGCAAGACCCTGGGAGCCAGCGACGTAGGCGTAATTGCCGGAGATCGCCACATCAAACGCAGTATAGCCCAGGTCCACTTGCTGGGCCCAGTGGATGTAGTCTCCATATTGACTGCAGCTGTCGGGGACGATGTCATGAGCCTCAACTGCTGCGAGAACACCCAAAGCAGGCACGACGGCATTCATGATACGAAATGACTTTCGGCAGCGCAAACGAGCCCGCGAGATGATTGAAAATGACCGGAACAAAAGAGTCTGAAAGACGGCTATTGTCGACATTGTCGCATCCTCCTTACGGTGGCCCGCAACATTAGATCTCCGGAAACGCCCGGATAACGCATGCATCAGCTGCGGCCGCGCGCGCCGCCCCGGCGGGCCGGCGCGCTGCGTGCTCCGCAGGCGGCGTGACGGCAGCGGCCGTCAGCTGCATGCAGAGTTAGACGCCTTTGCTCGTTTCCTTAGGAACACATTTCCCGAAACAAGCGCGGCGCCCAAGGGCTCCCCGAACACCATCGCGCGCCTATCGTCTAGCTCTCAACGCATGAAATCACAAGAATCGGCCCAATGCGAAAAGTTGATATTGGGAAAATAGAATATCACCGGCGTGCAGGTTCCGCAGATAATCTCGCGTCGCACACATTCATGCTCGCTGCCGACAATGAGCCCCTGGTATGTTGCCCAGTTCAGTGGCGGCGACGCCCCATCTCCCACAATGAAGACCCGATTAATGTCCGACCACATTGGTATAAGATATCTGTCAGGTGCGGATGGATCCGTTGGAACAAAGTTAAAAGTTATCGCGACGCCGTTTTCACATAGCCTCGTTTGACGCATGTCCTGCACAATCGAAGTAATGGAAGCCGAGCCGGGATACTCAACGTATTCGCATGATTCCCCGCATGTCCTCCTGGTCGTCACGTTTGACAAATCCGACCAATTCGGAACTGGACTTCTCCCGGTTCTCTAGACATCTGATAGGTTATAATTGAGGCTTCAAGGAGGAGTCCATGAGCGGGAAGAAGTATTCACGGGAGTTCAAGGAAGAGGCGGTGCGGCAGGTGATCGAGCGGGGCTATTCTGTCAAGGATGTCGCCGCCCGTATCGGCGTGTCGGCGCATAGCCTCTACAAGTGGGTCAGGGCGGCGCGTCCTGCGAGCGGGGAGGCGAGCGAGCTGGCGCAAAGCAGGCTCGAGAACCAGAAGCTCAAGGCCGAGAACCGGCGATTGCAGGAAGAGCGGGATATATTAAAAAAGGCCGCCGCGTACTTTGCCAGAGACCCCGAGTGAAGTACGCGTTTATGAGGGCGCATCGCCGTGAGCACCGCTTGACGGTGATGTGTCGGGTCCTGCGGGTCAACAGGAGCGGATATTACGCCTGGCTGAGAGAGCCGATGTCTGAGCGAGCCATAGAAGATAGCAGGCTGCTCGACCGGATCAAGGCGTCGTACGAAGCGAGCGGGTGCGTCTACGGCAGTCCTC
>JAPLKY010000371.1 GCA_026387805.1 Candidatus Krumholzibacteriia bacterium | reverse complement strand
GGTGACGAGTACCTCGGATCGCTCGGCGGCGTCTTCCTCGGCGATAGCACGCTCCCGGGATCCGATCTCAGGGATATGCACGCCTACACAACCGGCCCCGAGAAGGATCGCCTGCTCGCGCGCGCCCGGGAGCTCATCGAGCATTTCGAAAAAGAGATCCGCCCTCTCATCCGGGGATAATCCTGTGGTTCGGGATCATCCGGGCGCTCAAGGGAGGAGTCTCGTCCTCCACGGCCGACGTGGGAGCGCTCGCGATGATTGATTTCCCCGACCAATTGCCTTCGGCGTCGGCGGTCTTGAGCGAGAAATAGTAGGTCGTGGCCGGATCGAGCCCCGTCACCACGAACGTATCCGCGCTTCCGGCCGGTCCGGGCGAGGGTTCTCCCGTCGCCTGCCCGGCGGAAGGCCAAATCGCGCTCGTCAGGGGAGATACGGAATAGCGGATATCGTAGCGCGCGGCAGTGCCGGTCCTGCCGTCGTCCCCCGGCGCGGTCCAGGTGAGCATTATGCTGTTCGATGTAGGGTTGATGGCGACGAGGTCGTTGACCGTCGCGGGCGGTATGGCATCGGCGGGAGCCGTCGGATCTTTCGAGCAGGCGCAGATCAACAGGAAAATCGCCGGGATGATCGAAACACCCGCGCGAAACGCAATCGATCGTATCCCCATGATCGGATCCTCCCCGGAGCGAACCGTCGAGGCGCCTGATCCTTCGTGGCATCCCCTGTGAAATAATATATGATTTTGCATTGAATATCGCCTCTAATTTATTTAAGTTTCATCGCGTTAAGGCGATAGATAACGGCTCGTCCGATGGCCCCGTGCGACAAGCTGGTGAAACGTTGCTCGAAAACGATTATGAAATCCTCGAATCCGAGCTGAACGCCCTCTCCGACGCGGTACGCGCTTCGAGCGTAGCCAGAGAGCTCGAAGAACGGCTCCGCTCCGCGGCGGAAGCGGTTCATTACCGGAACGTGACGGGGGAGGACGCACTGCTCGAGCTCCTCGGCTCCGTCGTCCGCGCCTCGAAGCCGCCGATTCTCTCGACGGCCTGGGAAGAGGCGTGGGGAAACCTCTTTTCGCATCTCATCGAGAGCATCCTCTCCTCGAAGAACAAGTCGCGCATCCTCATCTCGCGCCTCTACGGCGGCGGGCCGCTCCCGGCCGAAGCGGAACGCGAGTGCATACTCTGCGTCAATCCGGGTTCGACGTCGACGAAGCTCGCCCTCTACCGCGGGCTCGAGCTCGCCGCCTCCGAGGAGGTGCATCTGCCTCCCGATTACCCCGACGGCGTCGAGAACCGCGCGAAGGCGATCGTCGAGTGGGTGAAGGAGCGCGGGATCGGAGCGGGCGATCTCACCGGGATCGCGTGCCGCGGGGGATTCGTCGCGTCCGTGCCGACGGGCACCTACGAGGTGTGCCCCGCGATGGTGGAGGATCTCGCGAAGCCCAGGATCGTCCACGCGTCCAACATGGCGATCCCGATCGGGCTCAAGCTCAAGGAGGAGTTTTCGGGAGACGGGAATATCCTCGTCACGACGACCGATCCCGTCGCATCCGACGAGATGGAGACCGGCGCCCGCATGACGGGGATCCGGCGCCTGCTGCGGGACGGTTCGGGCGCCCATTACCTGAACCACCGCGCCGTACACGCCCTCGTCTGCTCGCTCCTCGGCGCGTCCGGCAATGAGCTCACGACGATCGGCGCCCACATGGGCGGGGGCATTTCGATCCTCCGCCACGTCGACGGCCGCGTCACCGATCTCGTCAACGCCTTTTCGGGCGTGCCGAGCGCGAACCGGAGCGGCAATATCCCGCTCGACGTCCTTCTCCGGGCGATCGACGAGGGAGAGATCAGTCTTCCCGAGCTCAAACGCTACCTCTACAAAGTGGGCGGGCTCATCGATCTCGCCGGAACGAACGACTTCCGGGCGCTCCTCCATTTCCGGGAATCGGGCGCCGTCACGCGACAGCGCAAGAAAATCGAGCTCGTCGTCGACTTCATGGCGCGAAGCGTCGCGGGCGCCGTCATGCAGCTCGCCGCGATCGAGAAACCGATCGAGCTCGTCATTCTCACCGGGGGGCTCTCGCGAAGCCGGGAGTTCGTCGGGCGCATCAGACGCAAGCTCTACCCCTATTTCCCCGTCGTCGTCGTTCCGGGGGCGATCGAGCACGAGGCGCTCGTCGCGGGGCATTTCAGGGCGCGCTTCCGCCCGGAGGAGCTGAAGGGCTACGAGGACTCGCGAGACGATCTCCGAAGGCTCAGGTCCGACGAGCGCGTGCTCATCGAAACCGAAGTCTTCACGCACCCGCAGCTCCGCAAGAAGGAGAATGCGCCGGTGACGAGCCTCGACGAGCTCATCTATCTCGCGCGTTCGATGGTTTCGAAGCATCGCGCGCCGCGGATCGCGATCGTGGGCGCCGAGAACGAGGACGCCGTCGTCGCGGCGAAGCAGGCGAACGAGGAGGGGCGCTTTCCGATAGCCAAATTCCTCCTTGTCGGCGATTTCTACGAGGTCAACAAGCTCGCATGGGAATACGACATCAAGATCGACGGCGACAACTACGTGATCGTCGATACCGACCGGCCCGTCGAGAAGGCGCTCGAGCTCTAAGCGTCGGGCGAAGCCGACCTTCTCATGAAGGGGGGCGTCAAGACCGAAGAGATCATGCGCGGGGCGCTCGGCTATCTGAAGCGGAGCGGGAAGCTCGAGAAGGGGCGCATCTACAGCCACGTCGGCGTGTTCCAGATACCGACCTATCCGAAGCTTCTCACGGTCACCGACGCCGCCGTGAATCCGAATCCCGACCTCGCGCAGAAGAAGATGATACTCGAGAACGCCCTCATGGTTCTTCGCTATCTCAATATCCCGAAGCCGAAAGTGGCGATCATCTCGGCGGTCGAGACGCGCAATCCGAGCGTCGAGTCGTCGATCCTCGCCGGGCTCCTCGCCGAGGAATACGAGAACCGCGACGATTGCATCGTCGAAGGGCCGCTTTCGCTCGACGTCGCCATCGATCCGCACTCCGCCTCCGAGAAGAACTACAAGGGACGGATCCAAGGCAACGCCGATGTTCTCGTCATGCCCGACATCGAAGCGGGGAACGTCGTCTACAAGACGCTCACGGTATCGTCGGGCGCGTACCTCGCGGGTGTCGTTGCGGGAGGGGGCATTCCCATCATACTCGCTTCCCGCGGCGATTCGTCCCGGTCGAAGCTCGCCTCGATCTGCCTTGCCTGCATCGTTGCGATGCGGCAGGGCAACTTCGGCGAGGCCGAAAAGAAATAGCCGCTCACGAATCACGAACGGAGGTTTCTCCCATGACCGACCACGCGAAGCGATTGATCCTCGCGTTCTTTCTCCTGGCCTTTCTCGTTGTGATCCCGGTTATGGCGATTCTGAACCTGGGACCGGAGAGTCGGCCGGTCGCGAATAACTCCGTTATCGTTCTCGAGATCGGCGGCGAGATGCTCGAGTATCATCCCTCCTTCTCCCCCGGCTTCTTCTTTGGGAGGCACGAACTCACCCTCGCCGATGCGCTCGCGTGCGTCGACGCCGCGGCGCGGGACGCGCACGTGAAAGGGCTCGTGCTCAAGATCTTTCCGTCGGGAGCCGGCGCCGCGAAATGCGAGGAGCTCAAAGCCGCGATCGACCGCTTCAAGGAATCGGGAAAACCGGTCGTCGCGTTTTCGCCCGTGCTCGAAGGGCACCACTACCTTGTCGCCTGCGCGGCGGATTCCGTCTTCATGCCCCCGGCCGGATACGTCGTCATCCCGGGGCCCTCGTCGAGCGCGATCTTCTTCCGCGGCGCCCTCGACAAGCTCGGGATCAATCCGAACATCGACCGGATCGGCGCGTACAAGTCGGCCGCGGAGAGCTACACCGAGAAGGAACGAACGCCGGAATCGCGCGCGATGACCCGGCTGCTTCTCGGCGACATCTACGAGAGATACGTCGCGGACATCGCGGCGGCGCGCGGCTGCGGCACGGACGCCGTGCTCGCGTGGATCGACCGCGGGCTCTTCTCGCCCGCTCGCGCCTTCAACGAGGGGATCATCGACGGGGTCCGCTACTGGGACGAGATCGAGGCGCGCTTCGAGAAGGAGAACACGCGGCTCGTCGATTCGCACGAATATCTCAGGGGGAAGCGCGCCGCGGCGATCGCCGAGGGTCCGCGCGTCGCCGTCATCCATGCGCAGGGGCTCATCACGATGGGGGAGAGCGGCTTCGATCCCGTGTCCGGCCTCACGATGGGCTCCGAAACGATCATCGACGAGCTCCGCAGGGCGCGCGAGGATGACGCAGTCAAGGCCGTGATCCTCCGCGTCGACTCTCCGGGCGGAGACGGCATCGCCGGGGACATGATCTCGCGCGAGGTCGAGCTCACGTCGAAGGAAAAGCCCGTCGTCGTCTCGATGTCGGACGTCGCCGCTTCGGGCGGTTACGAGATCGCCTACCGCGCCGACCGGATCATCGCGATGCCGGCGAGCATCACGGGCTCGATCGGATCGATCACCGGCAAAATGAACGCGCGAGGGCTCTACAATAAGCTCGGAGTGACGAAGGACGAGATCGGCACGGGGAAGAATTCGCTCATCTACTCGGACTATCGGGATTTCTCCGACGACGAATGGGCGCTCGTCAGGGAGGAGCATTGGGCGTTCTACCGGGGCTGGATCTAGGAGATCGCGCGCTTCCGCGAAATGCCGGTCGACTCGATTGATTCCCTCGGGCGGGGGCGGGTGTGGACGGGGACGCAGGCCGCGGCGAACGGGCTCATCGACGGGATGGGCGGCATGCGGGAAGCCGTCTCAGCGGCGTGCGAGCTCGCCGGGATTGCCGACTCGTCGCGCGTCGTGCTCGTGCACTATCCGAAGAGGATCACGATTCTGCAGGAAATACTCTCGCGCAATCTTCTCGAAGACGCCGCTTCATTCGCGATTCATCGCGCGCTCTTCGACGATTCCGCTGCGCGGGGCGGGCTTTTTCTCAGGCACGTCGGCGGGGAGAGGATTCGCTGAGCGGTTTCTAGAAGACGTAGCGGATGTCGATCATCTTGTCATTGAGATAGCTCGGGATGATCTCCGTTCCCGAGTAAACGTCTATGAAGAATCTGTCCCGGTAATGGAGCGAGAAGCCCAGAGTCACCGAATAGCCCGTGGACAGAGCTCTCTTCCAGTCGGTCAAATACGTCTCCGGCTCGATGGTAACCTGTGAAGAGGCCCCGGCGCGATTCGGCCCTCCGGCACGGGATTCCGCAAGCGGCGGATAATAGTAGAAGAGGGAAGGCATCGGTTTTGTCGTGGTCTGCTTGTCCCAGTTTCCCCAGAGAATAAAGCTCGAGAAGAAGGTGAAACAGCTCGAGGGCCGAAATTCGACGGAGAATGGAACGTAGCATTCGAACGACGTCTCGGTCGACTCGAGGCGGGTGGGTTGATCGATCCGCACGGCCGACTCCTCCCCTTCGAGTTCGCTCGTATAATGAACGAGCGGTTCTTCCTCCGTACGGATTCGCTCGAAAACGCCGTGCAGTCCGAGGTACAGGTCGGTTGTCCTGTGGAGGTTGAAGATCCTGCCTCCCTTGAAGAAGCAGCTCCCGCCGAGGAGGGATCCCTCGCCATCGAGCGTTCCGGAGATCGCATCGTCGCGGGTTGACCAGCCCCACTCCACCTGATGCTGACTGTTGCTCCATTCGGTCTCATACGAGCATGTCGATACCCCGCCTCCCGCGAGCACGCGGATGCCGCCGTCAAATGCGTGACGGAACGTCATCGCGAAGTTCCACAGATCCCCTTTTCGAGCGTCGTTCCAGTGATACCGGTAGTAGTTGTAATCTTCGAGCACGCTTCCCGAGTCGTAGTTCTTGGAAATCTGCAGATCGTATCTCTCTTTCCGGTAGTCAAGTCGATTGAGCGATACGGTGAGCGCGAGATCCGTTCTGGGCCCCGCGTCATTCGATTTCACGATTCCCGCTTGAAAATCAAAGGAAAGACGGCGCCCGAGAAACGATCGCACGGAAGTGTTCCGTTCCTGGTTGTTGAGCCGGCTGAATAACGGATCCCGGTACCGATCATACGCGCGGGCGGTCATTTCCGACGAGGAATCGTAATATCCCCACCCTTGCATCCTGAGTCCGAGCGTGTACCGATCGCCGAGAGCGCGCGCGGCGATAAGGTCGAGTCTCGCGAAATCGTCATCGTAGCTGCTCCATGATTCATCCAGTCCCGATGCATAGTTCCAGCGCGTATCGAGCTGAGGATCGGATGATCTGTATTCGGGCTGATACAGCGCCCATTGCGCGAATACGGCGGTCCGCCATGAGGAGAGCCCGATTCCCCAGGCGGAGAGCTCGTTGACCATCATCGAAGATTTGCCATAGCCGCTCGAATCCATCTCCAGGTAGGGCAATGACGGAGCGTAGCCGGGGATGCTTCGTCTGGCGTAGCTCACGACCCGCCTGTCGGCGAAGAAGGCGTACGCGGGATTGACGGTAAGATCGGTGTAGAGATCGGGGATGACGCCGGAGACGTGATTCCATCCGAGCGCGGATATCCTCGTCGACGAGTGGTCGAGCGCGAGCACGGCGCCCGGCCGAAGCGCGATCGCGAGGAGGGCCGCGAGCCCGAGAGAGATTATTGCGTTACGGCGCATGATTACCCCGGTCCCTGTGCGTGCCTCTGAAGACAAGATACACGCCGCGAGGCGCGCCATTCAATGGCAAAATGGCCGTCCGGCGGGAATTCCGCGCGGCGTTCCATCGTGCCCGGCGCGCGCGGGGGCTCCGTTCGCTGTCGCCGAGATAAGATATTGAAGAATGAGTGGTCATCTGGTACGCTTCGGCATTGATGATGCTTCGGCTCTCTTTCGCCATCCGAAGCCCGGATCGCGGCGGTCGAACCAAGGAGTTTGAGGTATGCAATCATCGAGATGGATCGTCCTCGTCCTCGTTGCCGTTATCGGCTTCTCGTTCTTTGCCGGCGATCTTCTTGCGGAGAGACCGCTCAAGGCTCCGAAGCCCGTTTATGTTTCTCCTCCCGAGAACTTCGGCTTCATGCCTCCGCCCGTCGACGTGAAGGGGCTCCGGCCGTACGCGAAATCCCTTCTCGGCCAGATGGCGCCCCCCGCCTCGTGGGACTGGCGGACGATGAACGGCGTCACCTCGGTCAAGAACCAGAATCCCTACGGCACCTGCTGGGCCTTCGCGACCGTCGGCGATCTCGAATCGAAGAGGCTGATCCGGGAGGCGGCGACATACGACTTCTCCGAGCTCAACATCGTCGCCTGCAATCCGGTCGGCACGACCTGCAACAGCGGCGGGAACGCGTGGATCTCGACGAACTACCTCACGCTTCTCGGCAGCGTCTACGAAACCTGCAATACCTACCCGGGCGGATGCCCGAGCCCGACATGCGTGAATCCCGCATGCGCGTACTACGATCGGGTCACGGAGTGGCGGCTCATCGCGAACGACGTCACCGCGATCAAGAACGCGATCATGACCTACGGCCCCGTGTATACGGGGATATACGCGAGCTTCCCGGGTTTCAGCACCTACAACGGGAGCGGCTGTCTCACCTATACGGGCACGGAGGCCCAGAACCACGCGGTTCTCATCGTCGGGTGGGACGACGCGATGTGCGGCGGAAACGGCGGCTGGATCGTGAAGAACTCCTGGGGCACGGCCTGGGGAGCTGCCGGATACTTTTACATCCGCTACGGGAGCGCGCGGGTCGGCGAAAACGTTTCGGTGCTGACCAACTACAAGAGCTACGACGCGAACGAGAAGATCTACCACTACGACGAATGGGGTTGGTGGGGCTCCGTTGGCTGGGGCGATTTTGAAGATTATGCCCTCGTGGCGTTCACGCCGACCGGAATTCCGCCCGAGGGGCATCTTCTCAAGGCGGTCGACCTGTGGGCCGTCTGGGCGCCGACGAACTATACGATCGAAGTCTATGACGATTTCAATGGAACGGTCCCGTCGAACCTTCTCGCGGGCCCGGTGAGCGGAACGAAGACCGAAGCGGGTTACTACAGCATCCCGCTCCCCTCGCCGCTCGCCGTCTATTCGGGCAACACGATCTACATCAAGGTCAGGTTCAACACGCCGGATTACGATTGGCCGATCCCCTACGACGATTCCGGGCCCATGGAGACGAACAAGTCCTATGTGAGCAGCACGGGCGGTTCGGGAACCTGGGCCGCGCTCGACAATGGAAACTATCTGATGGGAGACGTCGGCATCCGCGCGCGGATCGAACCCCGGCCCGTGGCGACGACGTGCTCGAAGGAAGGGGATCCGGCGCTGCGATACGGATGGGGAGAGTACGACGGCCTGCCGTACAATCAGCCGGGCAATGACTACGCGAGCGCGTACGCCGGACAGACCATCACCTACCGTCTGGGCCCCTATAACGCCTCGGCGACCTGGCTTCCCGCCGGCTGCAAGGCGCCCGATACGCTGTGCTTCCACATGAGCGATGCGAAGGGATGGGCGATCGCCGCGACCCCGCCGATCGACACGCCGACGATTCTGAGCTCGGGGTACATCTGGCTCCAGGACGTGAGCATCACGATCCCGTGTTCGGCGGTCATTTCCACGTACGATACGGTCATCGCGCAGGTCGCGTACACCGACGTGAACGGCGTCTGCGCGCCCGAGTGCGCCGACTGCAACGATCCGAACACCCGCCCAACGACGGGCGTGAAATACTACTCGGCCGATACGCTGATCATTCAGGTCGTCGAGACGCCGCCGACGCTCATGATCCTCCAGGATACCCTGACGCTCGTCGACCGCGGCCAGACGCAGGCATACGTTCCGTTCACGATCTGCAACCAGGACGAATGTGTTTCGTCGACAAGCTACGGCTATAGCATCACGAGCAAGGGACGCATCGGTCCGCCCCTCAACACGAGCGGTGTGATCAGCGTTCCCGGCGGGGAGTGCAAGGATCTCTACGGCATTCTGAACGCGGGCACGGCGATTGTCTGCACGTACGATACGCTGCGGATCATCGCGTGGACGAACGGCGATCCCGCTCTCTACGACACCTGCGTTCAGGTCGTTCACGTCGTGGAACCCTCGCTGGTTCCGCTCTTTACGCCTCCCGTCGTGGTGATCCTCGTGCTCGCACTCGTCGTCATCGCCGCCATTTTCATGAGGAGGCGGATGAGGAGCGGCAAGTAACGTCGCGCGGCTGACATGGGCTTTAACGCAGCACTCGGAACGCCCGGTTTCGAGCTCGAGACGGCGCTCCATGATCGTCTCGCGGCGGCCCGGCGGGTCGATCCGCAAGCGCCGCTCACGATTCTCGTCGGCTCGAATCTTCTCGGAGCGTATCTCCGGAGAAATCTCGCGGAAAAGACCGGCGGTCTTTTCAACGTGCGTTTCGAGACGTTCGCCGATCTCGCGTCCCTCATTGCCGGGGAAGCGGAGGGAGGGGTCGGCGCCGTGTCCCCTCCGTTCGCCGACCGGGTCGTCGTCGGGGAACTCGTCGCGCCGGGGAGGATATCTTCCGGGCTCGCCGAAGCGGCGGGAACGAGAGGATTCGCCGAGGCCCTGATCGCGACATTCAGCGATCTTGCCGAAGCGGGATGCACGCCCTCTGTCTCGCGGGCGATCCTCGAAGGCGGCGTTCCGGCTGATCGGGTCGGCGCGAAGGCGAGAGAGGCGCTCTCCCTCTACGCGCGGTTTCGGGAACGGATCGAGTCGCTCGGCGGCGATATCCAGACTCGCTTCATGGCCGCTCTCTCCGGTGCGCTCCCGAGGTCGCTCGGGAAGAACGTATTCGTCTACGGATTCTACGATTTCAACGAAATGCAGCGGCGGCTTCTCGCGCGCCTCGCGCGCGAGCGCGACGTCACGATGTTCATGCCCCGGGGGGAGGGGGAGGCCTACCGGTTCGCCGCG
>JAPLKY010000342.1 GCA_026387805.1 Candidatus Krumholzibacteriia bacterium | reverse complement strand
AAGCTCGTGCCGCTGAGCCCCGCTACGCCCGCCTTCTCGAGGAGGTGCACCTCGAGCTCCTTCGATTTCATACCCGTTCCCGTGATGTTCGGGAATACGTAGAAGGCGCCCTTCGGCTTGAGACACGTGAAGCCCGGGATCGCGTTGAGGCCGTCGACGATGAGATCGCGGCGCGCCTTGAATTCCTTGACCATCTTGCGCGATCTGGACTGGGAACCCGTCAATGCCTCCATGCCGGCGATCTGAGTAAAGCTCGCCGTGCAGGAGTTCGAGTTCGTCTGGAGCCTCGCGATCGAATCGGCGAGCTTCGGCGGCATGATACCGTACCCGAGTCTCCACCCGGTCATCGCATAGGTCTTCGAATGGCCCTCGAGAAGAATCGTGCGGTCTTTCACTTCGGGGAAATCGTAGATGCTCACGTGTTTCCCCTCGTAGATGATCTTGCTGTAGACCTCGTCGCTCAGGATCCACGCGTCGTACTTGTCGGCGAGCTCGGCGACGATCTTCATGTCCTTCTTCGTGAGCATGCCGCCCGTCGGGTTCTGCGGCGAGTTGATGATGATAAGCTTCGTCTTCTCGTTCACGAGCGTGCGAAGCTCGTCGACGTCGAAGGAGAATCCCTTTTCCTCCCGCAGGGGGATCGGAACGGGTTTCGCGCCGACGAAGTTGATAACCGACTCGTAGATCGGAAATCCCGGATTCGGATAGATGACCTCGTCCCCTTCGTCGACGAGCGCGAGAATGCTAAAGAAGAGGATCGGCTTGGCGCCCGGCGTGATGACGATATTCTCCGGCCGCACTTCCACTCCGCGATCCTTCGTGATGTGCGCCGCGAATACCTTCCGCGCATCGAGAAGACCCGCCGACGGTCCATAATGCGTAAATCCCGATTTGAGCGCGTTGATCGCGGCCTTGATGATATTCGGCGGCGTATCGAAATCGGGCTCGCCGATCTCGAGATGGATCATTTCCCTACCCTCCGCCTCCATCGCCTTCGCGCGGGCCAGGACTTCAAAGGCGGTCTCGGTGCCGAGTCTGCTCATCCGTTCAGCAAGCATCTCTCCTCCTCGAGCTCCAGCTAGATAGCCAATCTCTCAATAATTGAACAGTATCTATATTAGGAGGGAGAATCCCCTTTGTCAATGAAATATAGGGGGCAAATGGACAGGAACGGTTCGTGTACAACGAGTTACGGCTTTGGAGCGCCGGGAGAATGTGCGCCCGCTCATCCGAGGCTGCCGAGGTAGTGCTGTATCTCGCGGCGCACCTCGTCGCGGATCGAGCTGCCCTTCCCCGCGAATCGCGCGAGCGTCGTTTTGTCGACGAATCGCACATGGATGAACTTGCGGAGGGCCGAGACCGGCACTTTCGAGGGATTCTGAAGGAGGTTCACCGGCACCTCTTTGTTGGCGAAACCCGTATAGAGATCCCGTCTGTTCGCGATGATGGAAAGGATCCGCATCGAGCGGGATCGCAGCGAGATGAGCGCCATGATGCCGGGCTGGGCGAGGACCCGGGGATTGTTCAGCAGCTCGTAGATGAAGTTGTCGTTGTCGAGATAGGTCATGACGAGGGTCCGGTAGCTGACAACCTGCTCTTTGTGGATATTCGCCCAGTCCACGTCGCGGGGCAACTGATCGATGTCGATGAAATGCGCCGGCGGAACGCGCTTGACGTCGATCGTGAGAACCTTGTGGTTGAGATCGAAACCGGGCAGATCCAGAAGCATCTTGAGAATGTTCACCGCGGCGAGCTTGTGCAGAAGTATCTCGAGGATGCCCTGCCCCGCATGATTGATGAAGATCGCGAGGCAGCTCAGGTAATCCGGCTTCCTCTGGATCCGAAGGAGAAGCGGGTGCATGAGAAGGGCCCGGATGATCGCCGTTCCTATCTTCAGATGGGGATACGGATGCACCTTGACGAACTGCATATCGAAGAGATCGACGAGCGCGGATCCCGCCGGGGTCTTGCGAAGCTCGGCGACGGCCGAATCCCACTTGCCTCCGAGCCTCTGCCGAATGAGGAGCGTGGCCTCGCCGTACCGCTGATAGGCGCCCTCGAGCGCCTGTATCCGCCACTTCGTCTCGTCCGCCTTCGCGATCAGATAT
>JAPLKY010000461.1 GCA_026387805.1 Candidatus Krumholzibacteriia bacterium | reverse complement strand
GTCGTGAACACCTCGACGACGTGCTCCTGCTGATTGAGCATCTCGACGTCCGAAGCGGGAAAGACGAACGCATCGATCGCTCCGAGATTCATCGCGCCGAAGAGATTGCCGAAATCGTCGTCTCCTTCCACGAGCCTGAGATCGCTCCGGTAATAGAGGAGCTGCCCGCGTTTCACGGGGTCGCTCACCGCGACGCACGTATTTTCCGGTTGTTCGTCGAGAATGAGGCTTTCGTGCGAAACGAGCGCGTCGAAAGGATTCGTCCGCGCGAAGATCGCGGCGATCTCGAGCGTTCCCGCGATCTGGAGCGGAATCCATCGCGCGTCCATCACGGCAACGTCGATCTCCCCTTTCCCGAGGCGCTGGAAAATGGCCGCCGCCCTCCGCGTTTCGAGCTTTCGGGGCGCCGCCCCGCGCTCGCAGGGAGCGAGGACGCGCTTCGCGGCCGGATCGGGTCCACGAGCCGCCGGCTTCGCGCGATCGTCCCTTCCCTGACCGTCGCTCGCGTCGACGAACTCCACGTTCGGATGCGCCTCCGCGAGCGCGGCGCGCACGCTCGCTCGATAGAGCATCGATAGCGCGTCTCCTCGGCTCCCGACGATGATATGTTTGGCAGCTTGAAACGCACCATCGACCGAAGCGTGACGATGAAAACGAGAAGAGCGAGCGCGGACGCGGCGACGAGAGCGATGACGTTCCCCCGCATGGTGAGAACGCCGAGAACGCCGAAGACGGCGGATGCGCCCCAGAGGACGAGATCAACCTTCCGCATCGAGCGGTAACGGTAGAGGAGCATGTGATGGAGATGCCGATGATCGGCCTCGAACACGGGGCGGCGGGTGACGAGCCGCCGCACGAACGCGAGCGCCGTGTCGAGAAGGGGTACGGCGAGGATCATGACGTTGCCCGCGATCCGGTAGAAGACGTCCTCGCCGGACGCGACGAGGAGGAGCGAGACGAGGCCGAACAGGAGTCCGAGAAAGAGGCTGCCCGAATCGCCCATGAAGATCGACGCCGGCGGGAAATTGTACCTGAGAAACGAGAGCGTCGCGCCGCAAACGACGAGGGAAACCGCGACGACGAGCGGTTGATTCATCGTTTGCCCGGCGACGGCGAACGAGGCCGCCGTGATGAACGCGATCCCCGACGCGAGACCGTCGAGACCGTCGATCAGATTGAACGACGTCGTCACGACGAGCATCCAGACGGCGATCGCGAGAAACAGCGGCAGGATGAGATACACGGCGACGCGCAGCGCCCCGAAATGCATGAGGAGGCCGAGCCCGACCGCGGCCACGAAAATGGATACGGCGACCTGAAGAATGAGCTTATAGAGGTAGTGAAGGCTCCGCAGATCGTCGATGATACCGAGGAGAAATACGAGAAAACCGCTCGCTATCAGCACGGGGGTGAATGCCCGGACGACCGGACCATCGGGAAGAAAGAACAGGAAGAGCGGAAGAAGCGTGAAGAGTATCGCACCGATGATCCCCACACCGCCTATATGCACGATGTCTCTGCTCGTGCGCCCGTTCGGTTTCTCGCAGATCCGCAAACGCGCCGCCATTCCGCGGACAAGCGGGGTGAACAGCAATCCGAAGCCGAAGGACAGCACAACCGCGAGAATGAGCCCCAGTTTCGTCAATAGTCCGCTCCTTGGAAGCCTCCCCTCTAAGCATTGATTATCCGGGAAGAGGTGTCAAGCGGGACTTTTCGCGCCCGCGATCGCGATTCCGCGTTCAGGCCGGGAACTGTTGTTCCAGAATATCGGCGATCCGTTCCGCGGTTCTTCCGTCCCAGAGGGGCGGCACGCGATGTGCGCGCGCGGGACCGGCGAGAATCCGCGCCGCCTCGTCCCGTATCCTTCCGGGATCCGGTCCGACGAGAACGTTCGTGCCGATCTCGACCGTTATCGGCCGTTCGGTGTTCTCGCGTACCGTGATGCAGGGGACCCCGAGAACGGTCGTTTCCTCCTGGATGCCGCCCGAATCGGTGACGACGATCCGCGCGTGCCGCATCGCCTTGACGAAATCGAGGTATCCGAGAGGCTCGATGAGCTTGAGGCCTTCGGGGATATCGATGGCGCCTCGCGCCGATTCGATCGTCTTCCGCGTGCGCGGATGAACGGGAAAGATCACGGGGAGCTGCCGCGCGAGGCCGGCGAGCGCCTCCATGATTCCCGCGAAGACGCCGCTCTCGTCGACGTTGGACGGCCGGTGCAGCGTGACGAGAACGTACCCGCCGGGCTCGGCGCCGAGCTCGTCGAGCACGCGAGATTCCTCCGCCTTCGCCAGGTAGAACAGGAGGGAGTCGATCATGATGTTTCCGACGAAGAAGATCCGATCGGGCTTCACACCCTCGCGCAGAAGATTCGTCTCCGCCTCGGGCGACGTCGTGAAGCAGTATCTCGACAGGATGTCGGTGACCATCCGGTTGATCTCCTCGGGCATCGCGAGATCGAAGCTCCTGAGCCCCGCTTCGACGTGCGCCACCGGCACGAGCGCCTTCGCCCCGACGAGGGAACAGGCCAGCGTCGAATTCACGTCGCCCACGACGACGACGAGATCGGGGCGCTCCCGCGCGACGACGCTCTCGAAAGCGATCATGATCTTCGCCGTCTGCTCCGCGTGCGAACCGGAACCGACGCCGAGATGGATATCGGGCTCGGGAAGCTCGAGATCCTCGAAAAACACGCGCGACATGTTCTCGTCGTAGTGCTGCCCCGTGTGGACGAGCACCCAATCGAAACGGCGGCGTTTCTTGAACTCGCGGATGAGAGGCGCCGCTTTCATGAAATTCGGACGGGCGCCGACGATGACGGCGGCTTTCACCGCTTCTCCTTTCGCCGGGAAGACGCCGCGATCCGCGAACGGTAGAGCTTCGCGTAGTATCGCTTGAAGCTGCCTTCCTTGACCGGTTTCCACCAGAGCGCGTTCCGCGTGTACCAGCGCACGGTCCGCTCGAGACCCTCGGCGAAATCGACGCGCGGCCGCCAGCCGAGGGCCCGTATCTTCCGCGCGTCGAGCGAGTACCGCCAGTCGTGCCCGGGACGATCCGAAACGAAGGCGAGAAGCGATTCA
>JAPLKY010000436.1 GCA_026387805.1 Candidatus Krumholzibacteriia bacterium | reverse complement strand
AGTTCGCCGATGACGTACTGCACGTCCTGCCGGCACGTGGCGCGCTCCAGCATCTTCCCGTATTTCACCTTCATCGCCGCCCAGTCGAGACCGTGCATCGCCGGCTCGTAGTACCAGTCGCGCTCCATGCGCCACGATTCGTTGAAGATCTGCCGCCACTCGTCGAGGGGGACCAGGTTCATCTTCAGGTCGGCGAGACCGAGCGCTTCGCCCATCGAATCCTTCGCGGTGGCGTCTACCGTGCCCGTCTCTCCGGTTCTGCGGTACACGATCGTCGAGCCGTCGGCGGAGAGCGCATAGGCGTCGATGACCGCGAGCACCTTGCTTTCCTTCTTGTCCGCGAAGGAGAACGAATACAGATCGCGCGGGCCGGCGTCGCGGAACTCGAAGCGGTTGAAATCCCCCTCGTCTTTGTTGAGATAGAAGAGGTTCTGCTCGTTCGCCGCGAGGAAGCGATAGTTGCCGCGCGGCAGCGGGAAGGTCTCGACGCGCCGATCGAGCCCCTCGAAGTCGATCGCGACAGGCTTCTCCTTCGGTTTGTCCTTGTCGTCCTTGGCCGCGGACTTCGCATCATCCTTCGTTTCGCTCGCGGCCTCTTCCTTTGCCGGAAGAACGGGGAAGAGAGGCGCGCCGTCCTTCCGCAAGGTCAAGCTGTAGATCCCGGCGAGCTTCTTGTAGACCATCTCCCACTCGAAATCGCAGAAGACCGGATCGAAGCGCCGGTTCGAGATGAAGAACAGGCGCTCGCCGTCCTTCGAGAATACCGGATGGAAATCGATGAATTCGCCGTCGCTCGCGCATCGGGTCCTATTCGACTCGAGCTCGTAGATGTAGATCTTGTTGACGAGCGACTCGTCCATCTTGGAGTACGCGATGAAACGGCTGTCGGGGGACCAGGAATAATCGTAGATGTCCTTCAGGTCCATCGCGATGTCGACGTTCTCGTATTCGGCCTTGTCGACCCTCGTCATTTTTTTCGAGGCGACATTGATGAAGTACAGCGTCAGGGTCTGATCGGTGAACGCGATCTTCTTTCCGTCAGGCGACCAGCGGAGCGCGTGCCGATAGCCGTCCCTGAAATCGGTCAGCTTCTTCGGCGCCGTCGCGCCCGCGGCGTCGATCGTGTAGAGGTTGTACTCGCCGTCCCTGTCGGAGAAGAAGGCGATGGTCGTGCCGTAGGGAGACCACGCCGCGTCCTTTTCGTGCGAGGACGACGTTCCGGTCAGGTTGCGCGTGATCCCTTCCTTCCGCGGCACGGTGAACAGCTCGCCGCGGGCGACGAGAAGCGCGGTTTTTCCGTCCGGGGAGGGGAGCGCCTGGGTGACGTATCCGTCCACGCTCTTGAGATACGGCCGGAGCTCCGGCGTATCGGCGCGCACCTCGGCCGGGATGCGTCTGCTTTGCCCGGAGGCCGTATCGAGAAGGTAGAGGTCGCCCCCCAGCTCGTAAACGATGTTCGCGCCGCCCATGCTCGGGCGCCGCACGTCGTATTCCTTTTCCGTGTACTTCGTGATCTGCTCGAGTTTTTCAGTTTTCGTGTCGTATGCCCAGACGTTCAGCACGCGGTCGCGGTCGGAGACGAAATAGACCCTGTCGCCGATCCACATCGGGTTCGAGTCGATCGCGTCCGAATTGGAGATGTTCTTCTCTTTCTTCGTCGCGAAGTCATAGATGAAAATGTCCGGCGCGAGGCCGCCCCGGTAGCGTTTCCACGTGCGGCCGTCGACCGATACCTTGGCGAAGGCGATTCTCTTCCCGTCCCCCGAGAAGCTGGCCTGGGCCACCTCGGGAAGAGGCACCTCCTCGAGGCCGGTTCCGTCGGGATTAATGAGGAACAGGCGGGAAAATCCGCCGAAGCTGTTCCGCGTCGACGTGAACATGATCTTGTTCTTCGCCGGGTCCCAACCGATCACCGCGTCGAATCCGGGGTGAAAGGTCACGCGGCGGATATTTCCGCCGTATGTGTCCATGACGTACACGTCGGCGTTGCCGTCGTATTCCCCCGTGAAGGCGATGAGGGCGCCGTCGTTCGAGAACTTGGGGAACGTTTCATCGCCGTCGTGCGTCGTCAGCCGCGTGGCGACGCCTCCCTGGACCGGGGCGATCCAGATGTCCTCCCCGGCGACGAACACGACCTTGTCTCCGTGAACGTCGGGGAAGCGCATGAGGAAGTTGTGGCTCGCGTCCTGTCCGAAACACGCGGCCGCGGCGGCCAGCACGAGGATCGACGCGAGGCCGATTGCGCGGAGCGTTCCGCGGAGCCTGGAAATTCCCGGGGCGATCGAGGACGGCATACGGTCTCCTTTCGGATTGTATTGAAGCGGTGAAGTGGGCGAATCGGTATCGATTCGGGGAGACTATACGAAATCCGGACGGGTGTCAATATCGCGGGCGCGGGGATTCGTTTAACCCACGAAGACGTCTTCTTTGGGATACCGGAAGAGCACCTTCGGCGGCCTCGTCAGGAACGCGAACGCAATGCTCAGGACGCCGACCCTGCCGATGAACATCGTAACGATCAGCGCGGCCTTTCCGATCGAGCTCAGAGAGGCGGTGATCCCCGTGGAAAGGCCGGTATTCCCGAGGGCGGAGATTATTTCGAAGAGATTCCGGACGTACGACGACTTCTCCGTGATGGACAGGATCACCGTGTCCGCGAGCGCCACGAGCATGAAGCAGAAAGCCACGACGACCGCGTCATAGATGCATCGTTCGGACATCTCCGTCCCCAGCGCATTGGTTTGCTTCTTCCGCAAGCGCGAGCGGGTCAGGATGAAGAGGAGAGCGAACGTCGTCGTCTTGATGCCTCCGCCGGTGCTTCCGGGGGACGCCCCGACGAACATCAGGAGCATGAGGATCGTCAGACTCGCCGTGCCCATCGCGCCGATGTCGACGGTATTGAACCCGTCAGTCGTCGAAGCCGAGACCGCCTGAAAGACGGAGGCCAGCGTCCTGTCATAGGCGCTCATCGTCGAGGGCCAATGCTCGGAGAAGAGAATGACGACGGTGCCGACCGATATCACGATCGTCGTGACGATGAGAACGAGCCGCGTATGCACGGTCAATCTGAACCTTCGCC
>JAPLKY010000104.1 GCA_026387805.1 Candidatus Krumholzibacteriia bacterium | reverse complement strand
CCGGCGGAGAGCGCGCCGGGCGCAGGGACCGGATGCCGGACTTCGGACGTTTCGCGCGGGCTACGGCGATTTCGGTGCCCGGGGCGGCCGCATCCTCTCCCGTATCGCGGCGACCATCGTCTCGAGCCCCGGAAGCGTGCGCGACTCCCTCACTCCCTCTTCGAGCAGATCGATTCCGTTCGGGATCGAATCGAGAAAACGCGGCTTTCCCATGCGCGTGCCGAGCTTGACGAACGCGGCGAGCGCCTGCAGATTGCGCTGCACGCCGGCGAGGGTAAAGGCCTCGTAAAATTCCCCGAAATGCCGTTCCTCCGGCGCGCCGCGCGCGCGGAGCTTCGCGTGAAACGCCTCGAGGAGGGTTCGTCTCTCGAGAGCGTTCACCGGATGATAGGCGTCCTTGAGGAGGGAAGCCGCGTCGTAGAGGCCCGGGCCGCGATGCGCCGTCTGGAAGTCGACGATCCTGAGGCGCCCGTCCCTCAGCATGATGTTCCTGCTCTGGAAATCGCGGTGCATGAAGACGCGCCGCTCGCGGGCGAGGGCCGCCGCGAGAAACCGCCGCTCCTCTTCCCAGGAACCGGGCACCGGAACGGGGCAGAATCCCTCGACGAATTCGCGCATGAAATACTCCGTCTCGCCGAGGAGCGTTTTCTCGTCGAAGATCGAATCGCCGAGAAGATTTCCGCGCGCGAGCGAATCAGTGACCGTCGTCTCGAGGTCGACGAGAATGTCGAGCGATTGCCGGTAGAGGGACGACGCCTCGGCCGGAGAGGCCGTCGAGAGCGCGTCCTCGAGGTGCACGTCGCCGAGATCCTCCATGAGAACGATGCCCGCTTCACGGTCCGCCGCGTAGATCTCCGGCGCGCCGACGCCGTGGCGCGCGAGGATGCGCGCGATCTCGACGTACGAGTCGAGCTCCCGTCCTCCGCCCGGCTGGTGGAGCACGACGGCCGCGCGGGAACCTCCCGCGAGCCTGAAGAACTCCCGATTCGATCCGCCGCCCGCGATCGCGGAGAGCTCGGTCGCGTCGTCGAGCCCGGCGAGGCGTTCCCGATGCGCGAGGATCTTCGCCGCCGCGAGAACCGGATGCGCGCTCTGATCGATCATCCGCGCGAACCTCCCGCGGCCTCGAGCATTCCTCCGCGAAACAGAATCTCGTTCGAGTGGACGGTGTCCCTCGCGACGATCGTGTCGTCGAGGACGACGCAGTTCTCGAGCCGCGCGCGGGCTTCGACGACGGCGCGCCGTCCGATCGCGCAAAATCCGGAGCAGCGGGCCGCCGGGTCGACATTCGCTCCCGCCGCGATGTAAATGGGTCCGGGAGTCGTTCCCGCCTCCGGATCGAAGCTTGCCCCGTCGACGAGAATCGCCCGGTGGATGCCGAGATATCCCGCGGGAGAGCCCGCGTCCCCCCACGCGTACGGAACGCTTGCTTCCGCGGCGTTCCATCCGATCACCGAGCCGGGTTTCTTTCGCATCATCTCCGCGAGAATCGTGACGAGATGCTCCCTCTTCCCGCGGGGGAAGAAGGGGAGGGAATCGGGGGAGAGCACCGCGAGGCCCGTATAGCCCAGAAGGCTCGCGCCGCGCCCGAGCCTCTCGGCGCTCTCGCCGATCGCGAGCACCTCGTGCGCGGGGCCGACCGCGACATTCGCCCGGGGGCCCGACGGAACGAGCACGAGCGTCACGAGCGCTTCTCGCTTTCCGTGGAGCTCGATCGCGGGCCCGTACGGTATGTCGGACAGGATGTCGCCGTTATGAAGGAGGATGCAATCCGCGCCCGAGACGCCGTCGCGCATGTTTCCGATGCCGCCCCCCGTTCCGAGAAGCTCCTCTTCGCGATGGAGACGAAGGGGCCAGGCATGCCGCGAGGCGAACGTCTCGATCTTCTCCGAGAGATGGAAGGTGTTGCAGTGGATCTCCGCCGCGCCGTGACGAATGAGTTTCTTCACGATCAGTTCGAGGAGAGG
>JAPLKY010000218.1 GCA_026387805.1 Candidatus Krumholzibacteriia bacterium | reverse complement strand
CCGAGATCACCGAGATGCAGGCGCGCGCGGTTTTCGAGGCGGCGTGCGCTCTCGTGAAGGAGGGGAGGAAGCCGCGGCCGGAGGTCATGATTCCGCTCGTGGGGGACGTGAAGGAGCTCGAGCTCCAGCGGGCGATCGTCGAGCGCGTCGCGAGCGAAGTTCAGAAGGAGACGGGCGCGCGCGTCGAGTACCTCGTCGGGACGATGATCGAAATCCCGCGGGCGGCGCTCACCGCGGACCGGATCGCGGCCGCCGCCGATTTCTTCTCTTTCGGCACGAACGACCTTACGCAGATGACGCTCGGGATCAGCCGCGACGACGCGGGCAAGTTTCTCGGCGATTATCTGGCGAAGGGGATCTGGTCGAGCGATCCGTTCCAGAAGCTCGACGTCGAGGGAGTCGGCGCCCTCGTCAGGATCGGCGTCGAGAAGGGAAGAAGCGTCAAGGCGGGTCTCAAGGTGGGTATCTGCGGGGAGCATGGTGGGGAGCCTTCGTCGGTCGAATTCTGTCACGCGGCGGGATTCGACTACGTGAGCTGTTCTCCGTTCCGCGTACCGATTGCGATTCTCGCCGCGGCCCAGGCCGCTCTGAGAGCCAAGCGTTGAGAGGATTGCCGCCCGAACGCCCGAGCGGCGGATGCGGCGGCAAAGGAGGTTCGCGATGGATTTCGGGGGGGACCTTTCGATACTCGAGCCTTCGGTCGCGTTCCAGATAATGAGCTTTTCGCTTCTCACGGGCGAGATCAAATTCGTGACGCACGATAACGTGGCGAGCTTCTATTTCAGGCAGGGGGAGCTCATCTACGCCACGATGGACACCCGGAAGAAGAAGCTGGGCAAGTTCCTCATCGAAAAGGGATGGCTGACGGAGGAGCAGCTCGCCAAGGTGCTCCGCGAGTACGTGTCGAAGGAAGGCCGCGGCCGGATCGGCCGCGCGCTCATCGAACGCGGCTATCTCGACTACAATTCCCTCGCCGAGGCGATACAGGAGCAGATGAAGGAGGTCGTTTACGAGGTGCTGTCGTGGCGAAAGGGGCAGTTCATCTTCTTCCGCGACGTCCTCCCCGGGGACGAGGATATCCTTCTCGAGGTCAAGCTCGATCATCTGATACTCGAGGGCCTGAAACGGCTCGACGAGGCCAAGGGTCCCCATTGATGAAACGGCGCCTCCTGGTGCTTCTGGTCGTTTGTCTGTTCGGCGCGCGCGCCGAAGCCCGCATCGCCGGATCTTCCGCCGTTGCGCGATCGCGAGCGATGGGGGGCGCGCTCGTCTCTCTCGCCGACGGTCCCGCGGCGCTCTTCGTGAATCCGGCGGGGATCGTCGCGTCGGCGAATCCCGCGTTCTACGGCGACTACGCCGAACCCGCGGGGGTCCTCGGGGGGCGCGAATTGAGGGCAGCCATCGCCGCGGGAGCGCTCGGCACGCAGGGGGCTCTCGGCTGGTACGGTTTCGACTCCGAAAGCGAGTCGGAGAACCTTTTCGTCCTGAGCACGGCGCATCGGCTCGTCGAGGGGACTCAGGGATCGTTCCTTGCGCTCGGGGCGAGCGCGACGGGGGATTCGCATTCCGATCAAACGCCGACCGACGAGGCCCGGCGCCGCGTGCAACGGTGGGGCGCCTCGTATTTCTGGGAAGACCGGATCGTCCTCTCGTTCGCGACCGTGCGCCGCGCGGGCCGGACGACGCTTCACTACGGGATGGCCGTGAAAACCGCCGTGCCGATCGAGCTTATGACGGGCTTTTCGGACGGCCGAGTGACGGGAGGAGCGCGCTGGACCGGCGCGCGGCTCGGCGGCTTGATCGCATTCGCGGCGGATGAGGGCGGGGACGTCACCTGGACGCTCGCCTGCGAGGCATATCTTCCCCGGGGATCGGACAGGAAGATGCCATGAGGGCGCGAAAGGGGAGCGGCACACGGGGCTCGTGCGCGGCGCTCATTGCCGGCGCCCTGCTCGCATGCGCGATGCCGGAGCCGGCGCGGGCGGAGGAACGACCCGATTCAGCGCTCGTTTTCAAATGGACGGCGCTCTACCTGAACCGCATCGACATCCGCGAATGGTCTTCGAGCTTTCCGTGGAATGACCGGGCCGGCCATTCGCACGTCAACGATCGACTCGCCGTTCTCGGAGAGATAATCCATCCCCGGGGCATCGCGGTTTTCGGGAAGGGCGCAACCGGCTTCCGCCTCGGCGGCGAATATCAGGAGCAGCAGTTCATTCTCGACCAGGCGCACATCGGCTTCGATGTTCTCGGAGGCGCCGTCTCGGGCAGATTGTTCTCCCGCGAACGGGTGTATCGAACCGACCAGAGGCTCCTCAAGCTGCTGTCGAACGAGTCGGATGCCCTCGTCGATCGGGGCGAAGGGGTCGCCCTCGAGGCGAACGCGGGCGGCCACCTCTCGTTGAGCTATGTCGAATCGATTCTTCGCGACGACGTCGCGATCCGCGGAGGATTGCCTTCATATCATGGAGGGGAGGATCGTCTTCGCGTGATGAGGCTCGAGGGGTTTCAGCGAACGCGCTGGCATGCCGGGTTCACGGTCTCGGAAATGCGGGGCGGATGGTATGGCGACCGGATCACCGTCGGGACCGACCTCGGTCTCAGGGTGAGAGGGATCGATCTTCTCGCCGAGCTCGCGCGGACGCGGAGCGGCGGATGGAAAGAGCTTCGAAGCAGCACCCTTTTCGATCTGAACTGGAGCGCCGCGCGGCTCGATGATTTCGGCGCAATGTTCTCGGAAAACGACGTCTTCGCGGCCGAGATAGAAGGCCTGAAACTCGGTATGGGCGATCTCGGTACCGCCGGTCTTGTGCCGGGGTATCGATATGCCGGATACTCAGTTACGAGCTTCGAGGGAGAGCTCCCGCGCGGATTGCGCGAAGGCTATCTCACGGCGTGGTGGAAACCGGTGCACTGCGACGCGCTCCTTTCCGTCGATGCCGCGGACGGCGAGTGGTGGGGGCAGGATTTCAGACGGCTCGTCGGAAGCGCCCGGATGAGGTACCGGGGCGGCTTCGAGCTCAGGGAGAGCATTCTGTGCGCCGAGGGCGAGAGGAGCTCGGCGGCGATTTCCTTCATCGACGACAATGCATTCTCCCGAATCGTCATGACGGCGCGCATCGACGATCTCGGAGAAGCCAACCTTCTCACGTATCTGGCCCGGGGGACCCTCAATTTCGGTTCGCGCCTCTCGGCGACGAGCTCGCTCTACCTGTACCGTTCGCGCCTGAATCGCTACAACGTCGAAATCGAATTCAGACCGCGCGAGAGATTTCTCTTCCAGGCCTCGCTCGGGTCGCTCGTGCCGTGGGACGAGAGCATCCAGCTCGACGGCTCGTTCGATGCGTATTCGATCAAATTCTATCCCCCTTCGGGTGACCGGTTCATCATGCTCTTCACGCGAATATGGTTCGGAGGTGAGGGAACGCGATGAAGCGGTGTTCCGCGCTGTTCACTTCCTGCGTGCTCGCCCTTCTCGCCGCGGCGCAGTGCCGCGCGTCGGTCGGCGTCGAGGAGGAGGAGGTCGTTTTCAGGATCGGAGGGCTCTCGGCCGGGAAGGTCTTCCTTGTCGGCGATTTCAACGGCTGGAACCCGACGATGGATCTCATGGTCGAGGCGGAGGGCGGTTTCGAGATACGGCTCTATCTGCTCCCGGGAACCTACCGGTATCGCTTCATCGCGGACGGCGTCTCGAAATCGGATTCCGACAATCCCTGCCTCGACTCGAACGGCAACTCGTGTTTCATACTCACGGCGCGGGACGGCGCCCTCGAGGTCATCCTCGCGGAATCGATGGACAGGCGCGCGGGATCCGCGAAGAGCAGTCTCGCACCCGTCATCCGGATCGACGCGGTCCAGGGCGATGGCGCGGGATCGCTCCACTCGGAGTGGGGAATCAAGGGCACGGTCGATGAACGGGTCGACGCCGATCTCGCGGTCGGCATGGACGGGGATCTCCGGGAGGGGGAATCGGGCGCCGGAAGGGCCTTTCTGCTGCGCGGCCTCGCCTCGTATCGTTCCGAGCGTGGGATGCTCCGCGCCTTCAGCCATTCGTCCGCGGCGATCGATCTCGGCGACCCGATCGGGCTCATCGGAACGGTCGGCCCCTACCGCTACCCGGCGAGCCTGTTCTGCCGCGGCGTGGAAGCGGAGGGGACCTTGCCTTTCAACCTCGACGGGCGTTTCCTCTATGCAAGCCGCATGCGCGGCTACCGCTCGGGGCTCGAGGGGACGGCCGATTCATCCGATCTCTTTTCCCGTCGCGATTTCGTCGATGCGGACTTCTATGGCATGAGACTCGGGACGAAGATAAAAAGCACAACGGTTCGATACCTATTCAGGGAAAGCCGAAGGCCGAAAGATGGGTATTGGCGCTTGCCGCCGGCAACCGGCGATCTCTTCACCGGCTACGAGCGGAACGAGTTTCACGGCTTCTCATTCTCCGTGCCCCCGAGGAGGGGCGTGGTTCTCGATGGCGAGCTTCTCTTCGGCAGGAGCTTTCTCTCCGCGACGGGACGGCTCGTCGGCGGCGCCGATGGCTTCAACGACATCGAGGACGTCTCGATCGAGCGCGAGTGGGAACGCGGGCATCGGCTCTTCGTAGGGATCTCGCGGGTGGGCGCAAGAACGCGCGCCGGGCTGCTGTTCAGCCGGACGACGCTCGAAGGGGAGCGGGCCGCGAGGGGCGGAAGACCGGACGGATCGACGGAAACCCTCGGCGGGAACCTCGCTATCGGGGATTCCGTGTTTTCGATCGGTCTCGCGGGGAAACTCGAGCAGTACTCCACCATGAATACCGGCTCGACGTTCTGGCTCGGCAGGATGAACTTCTGGCTCGATGGGGACGATCTCACGTACGATCGCGTTCCGTTTCTTTCCTCAAGGCACGTTTGCGAGGTGAGGCTTTCCTGCGACTGGAAGCGCGAGCCTCCCGGGAATCTCCCCTGGGGAACCGGGCTCCTGCTCGAGATTACCCGGCGATGGGACGGCACGGATGAGGGGCCCCGTTTCGGGGAGATCCGTTTCGTGAACGGAATGGCGTTGCACCCTCGGTTGACGTTCCTTCTCGATATGCGCGGCGTTTCATACGAGTATGCGGGCGTAGGACGGGATTTCGTCGATGCCTTCCTTTCCCTTCGTGCAAGCGTCGGGAAGGGGCTCTGGTGCGCCGTCGGGACAGGGGTCAATCCGTACGCGTTCGATCCGTGGCTCTATGCCTTTTCCGATCATGGAAGGCAGGCCTATCTCATGGACCGCGGCGTTTTTCGCGCGCTCGCCCGGAGCGGCGAGGCGGCTTCGATGGAGGCCGTCCTCGATGCCGAGGAATCGCTCGCGGAGGATTGGATCATGACCTTCGAAGCGGGTTTTACTTTCTGACGCGACGGTAGTATAATCGGGACATGCGGTATTGCATGAATGCGGTCACGCTTTTTTGCGCGATAGCGGCGGTCGTCCTGCTTCCGGTCTCCTGCGGCCGGTATCTCGAGAGATCGCTCGGTTCGCCGAGCATCGACGGCGATACGGTCACGTTCCGGGTCAAGGTCCCCTCGGCGCGGACGGTGCAGCTCGCGGGAGACTGGCCCCGAAACAACTGGGCGCGCGGGGATGCCGAAGGGGGAGAGATTCTCGTGGGTCTCATGGAGAAGGCCGCCGATGCGGGCGTATGGGAGCTCGCGGTTCACCTTGGTCCCGGCCGCTATCGCTACCGATTTGTCGTCAACGAGGCCGAGTGGCTTCTCGATCCCGAAAATCCGAGGGTCATCGACGATGGAAGAGGAGGGAAGGCGAATCTGCTGATCGTGCCGTAACTATGGTACATCGTTTATGTCGGTTCCGCGCAGTGTTCTGTCTGGCGCTCGCCGTTCTCGCTGTGTCGTGCGGGTCGAAGGCCCCGTTCCTGGGAGCGCAGAGTTACGCGTTGGCAGGACCCCGTGACGTCGAGGGAGGAGTGCAGTTCATCTGCTACGCGCCCAAGGCGCACAGGGTTGTGATCGTCGGCGATTTCAACAACTGGTCGACCACCGCCGATCCGATGTATGATCGCGAGGAGAAGGGGGCATGGTCGATCACGCTCCCGCTGCAGCCCGGACGCTACGAGTACAAGTTCCTCATCGACGGCGAAAAATGGGTACCCGATCCCGGGAATCCCGAGAAGATCAAGGATGGTTTCGGCGCGCAGAATTCCGTCGTCGAGGTCAAGAGATAGGGCTGCCGGAGCCGGCGTGCCGCTTCGCAAATGCCAGGTTTTCTACCATATCCCGGAGGACGATGCGGGAACCTCCCGGGCACGTCATGCGGCGAGCTCGCTTAACAAGAGTCATTTCATAGAGTTAAAGACCTTCTTGTTGTTGCAATTTGCTCCGGTGTGTGCTATTTTTGAATTCGATCGGGCGATTGCGGGCCGCGAGCATCGGTTCAAAGGGCGGTCGTGATCGGAGAATTGCGATGGATATTGTCCGGCGAGCGCGGGGTCGGAAGCGAGGCAATATTCATAATTATTTTAATACCAATATATTATGAAGCTGGGTTAATTCCCTTTCGGGGCTGCGTTCTTCGAGTCGAGCATTCCGCGCCGGCGCGAAAAGATTTTCGGTGGGGCCTGTCGGGGGAGATGCGGTATTGGCACATAGCTTGCGCGATGCCCTTCGATTATCATTCTTCGCATATGCTCGATGAACAGGAATAGATCTATGAAGCGCTCGGCTCTGAACTCAATGCGATACGGTGCGCTCGCCGCGGGCCTCGGCGCGTTCATGCTGTTCGCCGGCGTGCCGGTGTTCGCTGCGGGAGGTTCGGGGACGGCGGCGATCAGCCCTTCGAGCGACGTTTCGGCCGGGGGGCTCGGCACATGGACGATTCGCTACACTGCCGCCGAAGCATTTTCTTCGGGGACGATCGCGCTCGCTGTTCCCGACGGTTGGTCGGCGCCCCAGATTTCCACTCCTTCTTCCGCCGGATATGTGACGGTTTCGAGCGAAGGAGTGCTCGGCGCGCCCGCTCTCGCGATAGCCGGGAGAACGATCACCGTTTCGGTGGACACGCTCGATGCGGGCCAGACGATCGATATCGTGTACGGCGACCCGAGCATGGACGTCGGCGGCAGGGCGGCTGCACAGACCGGCGCCCAGAGCGGCGTCGAATTCGTGGTGAGATCGGATCCGGATGGTTCCGGCGATTCGCCGATCGCGGCATCGCCGCTGCTCGATGTCGTCGCGGGACCCGTCGCGAGACTCTCATTCATCACTTCGCCGCGGACCTTTCCCGCGGATGGCGAAAGCGCCGTAATCCGGGTGAGGACCGAGGATCAGTTCGGCAATCCCGCAGCGGTGGGCGGCGATCAGGACATTTCGCTCAGCTCGACCGCGCCCGGCGGTCGGTTCTCGCGTCTCGGAGGCTCGAGTTTCGTCGAGACGAGCGTCGTGGTCCTCGCGTCGGGCCTCGATACGGTATCGCTCTACTATCGGGATACGCTCGTCGGCGGAAAGACGATCGCTGCCACCGCATCCGGTCAATCCTGGACAATCGCCCAGCAGGCGGTCACCGTGGATCCGGGGACTCCTTTCAGACTCGTGGTGTCTCCCTCCGACACGACGGTCATCGCCGGGGATTATGTGAGGTACCGGCTCGGGGTCGAGGACGTGGAGGGGAACGCGAGCCCGCTCCCCAACGACCAGGAAATATCGCTTCTCGGGCAGCCGGGGGATTTCTATGTAACGACCGATCATGCGACGCCGATCGCGTCCATCGTCATAGCGAACGGCTCCGATCATGCGTTTCTCGATTACCGGAATATCGACAAGGAGATGGCCAGTCCCCTTGTCCTCGCGTTCCTCGACACGAACGGCGCTCCTCCCACTCTCGAGGCGGCATCGGCGCTGATCTACATCGATAATGCCCCCCTCAGCGCGGTTACGTCCGGAATATCGGTCAATTCGGCATCGGCGATCGCAAACGCGGTGGATACGATCGAGATCATCGTGCGGGCGTATGACGTATTCTACAACGGCATCGAAGGAGCGGCCGTTCTGATCGCCTCGACGGGTTCCGGCAATCTGCTCCATCAGCCCGTGGGCGGAACGAGCGGAACCGGCTCCGCCGTCGGGAGCATCGCCTCCGCGAAGGCGGAAGGAAAAACGCTCACGGCGAAGATCAACGGTATCGATATCGCGGCATCCGTCGACGTGACGTTCGTACCGGGACCGTTCGATCCCGCGGTATCCGATGTCAGCGTGGACAAGACTTCGGCCGTGGCGAACGGCATTGACTCGATAGCGGTGACGGCGCTCGTGACGGATGCGGAGGGGAATCCGATAGTGGGGAGCTTCGTGACGTTCGAGGCGACGGGGACGTTGAACACGATCACGCCATCATCGGGAGTAACGGGGATGGACGGGCGTCTCGTCGGGAAGCTGCGGTCGACGAAGGCGGAGGGGAA
>JAPLKY010000108.1 GCA_026387805.1 Candidatus Krumholzibacteriia bacterium | reverse complement strand
CTCCTCCCGCGCCGCGCGGGCGGCGGAGCTCGCTGAAGATCCTTCTCGCCGAAGACAATGCAGTCAACCAGAAGCTGACCACCCGCATGCTCGAGAAACACGGCTTCGGCGCGACCGTCGCCGGAGACGGCAGGGCAGCGGTCGCCGTCTTCGTGGCGGAGGGCGAGCCCCCCTTCGACCTGATTCTGATGGACGTGCAGATGCCCGAGATGGACGGTTTCGAGGCAACGCAGGCGATACGTGAAATCGAGAAGACCACGGGTACCCACGTTCACATCATCGCCCTGACGGCGAATGCGATGAAGAGCGACCGCGATCAATGCATCGCCGCCGGAATGGACGGATACCTGGCGAAGCCGATCAAGCTCGATACCCTCCTCGCGGCGATCGATGAGGTCGCCGTCAATGTGACCCTGTCCCGCGGCGCGAATTCGAATCCCCTATGACTCATTGCGAACGTGCGATATGATTCACCGAAAATTCGATCTTCCGAAATCGGGTCGGCGGCGATGCCTATTTCATCCGATGGAAGAGGAAGACGGCGCTCTATGGAACATTGCCCGGTGTGCTTCGACGCTTCGGAAAAGGAGTTCCGCGCCAGGGTAACCCTGGTCTATGGAACCGAGTACGATCTCGTCGAATGTCCCCGCTGCGGCGTGATCCGCTTCGATCCGATCCCGACGGTCGAACAGCTTGCGACGTTCTATTCCGCGGGCTATTTCGATTTCGATCCGTGGCGCGAACAGGGAAAAGGGATGGCGTTCGCGAGGCGATTGACGCGATGGCGATCGTCGGGAAGATTCATCGACGTCGGCTGCGCAACGGGATTCTTCATCTATGGGATTAAAAACAATTCCCGGTGGGACGTGTACGGAACTGATTTCGGCGAAAGCGCGATTCGCCATGCAAAGGAGAAGCTCGGATTGAATGCGTTTCACGGTGATATCGCCGATATCCGCTTTCCCGAAGAGTATTTCGATTACGTTCACGTCAATAATTTGCACGAGCATGTCCGGAAACCCGTGACCGTGCTGAGAGAATGCCGCCGCATCCTCAAGCGAGATGGAATATTCCATCTTTCCGTTCCAAATGGACGGGTCGACAGCCGCGATCTGATCGATTTCTATGGAGAGGAGAAGCTGCCTGCGCGAAGCAAGCACGGACACATCTTCTTCTTTCATGAAAGAACGCTGAAGAGGCTGTTCGACGAGATCGGCTTTGACGTGATCAAAGAAGAGACGTACAGCGTGAAGCGCGGACTTCGAAGCATGGGCGTGCTGCCGCGGAAAGCGGATTGGAAGAAGGGTTACTTCCCGAGGACGCAGCCCGAGGGAGCGCCGCGGCAGAGCGAAGTGGCGATTCCCGACGGGAAGCGACGCGGCGATTTGTACTATCGATTTCGTTTCTGGCAGGGAAATATTCAGCACCTTCCGGGTCTCCACGATTTCGGATTGGACTTCCTGTTCCTGTTGAAGAAGATATAGCTTCGGGCGAGACTCCATCACGAGCCATCCGGCGCGAGCGCTCCATGTATGCAACTCCCCCAACGGCCGACTCTCCTTGACCGTACGCCCCATAAGGTGTACACTTATTCTTACTAAATAAGGGATCTCGACCAGGATGAAAGCACGGACACGTGAATGGAGCTGGAAGAATGTACATGCATCGGCTGTCCGGCAATGCCTCTTCTTCGGGCGCACCCTCGAAGAATCTTGCCTCTCTCGCGTCCCATCGCGCTCATCTCGCCGGCTCACGGACTGCGGAGCACGCTCGTCGATAACGGAACCTACCTTCAGTACACATCCACCGTTCCCGAGGGCGGAACGCACTCGATCTCCGCGGCGATCGTATCGGGCAGCCTGCCGAGCGGGTGCGGGCTGGAGATCGACGTGATCGGTTCTCCGGAGCGCGCCGGGGGAATCCCCGTCAAAGGCGGAATCGTCCTCTCGGGCGGTCCCCGGACCATCGTCACGGGAATCGGCAACGGCTGCACGGGGAGCGGCGCCGCCGACGGTCCGCGGATCGCGTGCAGGTTGATCGTGACCGATCCCGCGAAGCTTGTTCCGGGCGAAGTGACGTCTGTGGCCGTCTCGTTCATTCTCGATTGAGGTCCCACGAGCGGCCGATCTCGCCCGATATCTCCCTTCGGGCTTCTCTCGCGGAGCCGCCGGGCCGGTTTTGCGCAAAATCGGCCGGCGGCATCTCCGCGGATTTCATGCAACATTTCTCCGCGTCTGCTCGTTGATAGCTCATGGCCCTCATCCCCCGGAGATAGAGGGAAGGTGAAACGAGGAGAGGTTCGCCCATGAGATTGCGCAGGCTGTTCGTTTGTGCCGCGGCCGCGGCCTTCGTTGCCGCTCTGTCCGTGAGGGCCGCGACGGAGGAGATCAAGACCGTGAGGGCGATCCGCGCCGCGAACGGCGGGATCAGGGTGGACGGCCGCCTCGACGAGAGCGACTGGACCGCGGCGCTCGTCAGCGAGGGCTTCATCCAGAATGAGCCGTATGACGGCCGCCCCGCCACCGAGAGAACGACGGTGCGCGTCGTGTACGACGATGCGTACGTCTACGTCGGCATGAAGGCCTTCGATTCGGAGCCGGGGAAGATCGCCGCAAACCTCACGAGGCGGGACAACGACAGCCCCTCGGACTGGCTCTACGTCGCATTCGACAGCTACGACGACAAACGCTCGGGCTTTCTTTTCGCCGTGAACGCCGCCGGCACCAAGCAGGACGTCTTCTACTTCAACGATACCGAGAGCGACGGCAACTGGGACGCCGTCTGGGACGTGGGCACGCGCATCGACGCCGACGGATGGACGGCGGAGTTCGCCATTCCGTTCAGCCAGCTCCGTTTCGCGAACAACTGCGAGACGCATACCTGGGGATTCCAGGCGGCCCGTCAGATTTCCCGAAAGACGGAGCTCTCTTTCCTCTATCCGGTCCCGCAGAAGGCGGACCAGTTCGTTTCTCTTTTCGGGAGGCTCGAGGGGATCGATCGCATTCCGTCGCCGTCGCGCCTCGAGATTCTCCCCTACACGGTCGGAAGCGCCGAGAGCTTCGCCAAAGCGGGGGACGATCCCTTCCGGAACGACGTGCGCTGGAAGGGAAGAGTCGGCGGCGATCTCAAGTATCGCCTCACCACGGACTTCACGGTCGACATGACGATCAATCCCGATTTCGGGCAGGTCGAACAGGATCCCTCCGAGGTCAACCTGTCCGCGTACGAATCGTTCTTCGCGGAGAAGCGCCCCTTCTTCATGGAAGGCGCGGGAATATTCCAGTACCGCCTCATGTTCGGCGACGACAACAGCGAGCGTCTCTTCTACTCGCGTCGCATCGGCCGCGCCCCGCAGCTCTCTCCGCTCGACTCGAAGCGGTTCGCCGGCACCGACGGATTCTACGAGGATTCGCCGCAGTTCACGACGATCCTCGGCGCCGCCAAGATCACGGGGAAGACCGCCGGCGGCGTCTCGATCGGGATACTCGAAGCGATGACCGATAAGGAAGAGGCGACGGTCGAGATACCGGGGGGGAAGCGCCTCGGCGTCGCCGTGGAGCCCCTGACGAACTACTCGATCGCCCGCGCGCAGAAGGATTTCAACAACGGGCGCACGACCCTCGGCGGCATCGTCACGAATGTCACGCGCGATCTCGAGGGCGAGGATTTCGATGGCCTCACGAAGACCGCCGTCACGGGCGGCGTCGATTTCTCGCACCGCTGGCACAACAACGAATACTACATGAGCGCTCGGATTCTCGGGAGCTATCTCGAGGGGAGCGAGGAGGCCATCGCGGCGGCGCAGACTTCCTCCGCGCGCTACTTTCAGCGACCGGATGCGGATTACGTCGAGTACGATCCGACCAAGACCTCCCTCAGCGGATACGGGACCGTTTTCGACGGCGGGCGGACGGGCGGGAAGCACTGGAACTACATGCTCGGATTCAGGTCGCGCTCCCCGGGCTTCGAGGTGAACGACCTGGGATACATGACCGTGGCGGACGACATCCTCGGGGTCGTCTGGGTGGGGTACCGGATCCGGGAGCCGAAGTGGATCGTCAAGCAGGTCAACGTCAACTTGAACCTCTACGGCTCCTACAACTACGGCGGCGAGCAGGTCGGCTCCGGCGGCAACATAAACGGATCGATCAACTATACGAACAACTGGTCGACCTACCTCGGCGTCGAGCGGATGATCGAGTATCTCGGCACGAGCCTCACGCGGGGCGGACCCATGACGCTCATGCCGGGCCAGTACAACTCGTGGTTCGGCATGAACACGGACGACCGCAAGCGCCTCATGGTCGGATTCGACGGCGGATACAACCGCAACGACGAAGGATTCGCGGGATACTACGGAGGCCCCTCCGTCGTGGTCAGGCCGTCCGGCCGGTTCGAGGTGCGGTTCTCCTCGGAGTACAACAGGCGCAACAGCGATCTGCAATACGTCGACACGATCGACGATCACTACGTCTTCGCGCATCTCGACATGGACGTCGTGAGCGTTACGACGAGGCTCAATTACTGCGTGACCCCGGAGATGAGCATGCAGTTCTACGCGATGCCCTTCGTCGCGGCGGGCCGCTACGGAAATTTCCGGGAGGTCGTCGCTCCCGGAGCCGACGAGTACGGCGATCGCTTCGCCCCGTACGACTATCCGGCCGCCGCGGACAGCCCCGATTTCAATTTCAAGGAGATGCGGTCGAACCTCGTTTTCAGATGGGAATGGAGCCCCGGATCGACGCTGTTCCTCGTCTGGTCGCGCGGCGCGAGCGATTACGAGGAGAAGTTCGGCACCTTCTCGGCGGGGCGGGACTTCGATCGTCTCTTCTCGACGCCCGGCGACAACGCCTTCATGATCAAGATCAGCAAGTGGTTCAGCATCTGAGCCGCGGCGAGCCCGTGATTGCTCCGCGGACCCTCCCCACCGCCCGGCGACGCCCGACCAAGGGCGGTTCTCCCGCATAAAAAAAGAGCCGGGCACCGCAAAAATCTGTGTTCACGCCGGGCGCACTTGCGCTATGATTTCCCTCGTTCATGGAGGCTGTACCCTTTCACTCGAGCCAGCGAAGGAGGAGAAAGCGTAATGGCAAAGAAATCGGCCGTAAACAAGCCACCGACGAGGAACGAGGTCTATCGCGAAATCGCCGGGAAGACCGGTCTTGCCCGCAAGGACGTCGTTGCCGTGTGTGACGCGCTGACCAAGGCTATGGTCAAGTCGGTCAAGACGCACGGGACCTTCAATTACATGGGGCTGTTGAAGCTCACGTTGGTGAAGAAACCGGCGGTCGCGGGCGGCAAGCTCGTCCGCAATCCGTTCACCGGCGATATGGTCAAGCAGAAAGCCAAGCCGGCATCGCGCTCGGTGCGTGTCCGTCCCCTGAAAGCCATCAAGGACATGCTCTAGTCAGGGCTCGGATTCATCGTCAAGCGAAGTGAGCGACCCCCGGGCGCATATGCGCCGGGGGTCGCTTTCGCTATTCTCCGGCATCCATAGCCCTATCTACTGGCACAATAAATGCGCGCCTCGACGTGGGACTCGCGCTCTCTCTTCTTCAGGAGCTGATTATTATGCGAATGACGATAGTGTGTATCGTGTTTATTTTAATGGCGTTAGGAGCGTGCAGCTCTGACAGGGAGGGTGCCTTGACCCCCGCGCTCTCGGCGGGCAAAAGAGAAGACGTCGTCAGCGAAAATTGCGAAATGCTGCGCCTCGCGCTCGAAGGCTTTGCGGCGGAAAAGGGGGGATACTATCCCCGGGACGTCTGGATGGATACGACCTCTACCGGAAAGGCGCTCGTCGATTTTCTTCCCGGAAGGCGCCTGCTTCTCAATCCGTACACGGGTGAGGCGACCGAGCCCGTTCTCGGCACGGCCGACGGTCCCGGCGAAATCCGGTACAGCCCGAGAGGACAATGTTGGCCCTGGGGCTACTGGATTACGGCATTCGGCGCCGATTCGTTGATCGAGACGCTCACGAATCAGTACGCGATAGAGGATACGGTTCGCGCGAACTGCTCCATCGTTCAGGCGGCCGTGGAGGAGTTCGCCGTTCTGAACGGCGGCGAATATCCCCAGAGCGTCGATGACGATCTGACGCCGGGCGGGCTCACGGTGATCGATCTCTTGCCCGGCGGCGCACGTCTGCCGAATCCGATGTTCAAGATGCTCTCCGAGCCCCGCGACTACAGATACTATCATTTGTATCACGAGGGTTCGGTTTCGTACAGGCCCGTCGTGTGCAACGGCATTTGCACCGGCTACCGCATTTACGGGATCGGCGTGGATCGCGGGGTAGCCATCCTTGAGCTGGTCGAGAATCCCACGTGCGCGAGCGGCGCTCAAGAGATGACGTGGGATGAGAATGTCACTCCGGAGCTCGAACGGGCGCCGGGGTGCGAATAGCCGCATGCGCGGCGTCAGGAGATGATTATCGTGAGATCGACTATGGCATGCTTTGTATCGGTGTTTCTGATGCTCGGAGCGTGCAGCTCGGAGCAGAGCACGATCGTGAATCCCGGATACCCCATTGACGTGAAAGAAGACCTCGTGAGGTCGAGCTGTCAGAAGGTTCGGGAGGCCGCGGACGCCTTCGCGGCGGAGAACGGCGGCGAGTATCCGCTCGATCTCCTGTCGGACACCACCGGCACCGGACGGAGATTCATTGATTTCCTGCCCGGAGGACGCCTGCTCGCGAATCCCTTCACCGGCGAGAATACCGAGCCGACGTTGGGGACGGCCGACAGCCCCGGCGAGATCGCGTATCGGGTGCGGGGATTCTGCCAGAGCTGGGGCTACTGGATCACGGGATTCGGCGGAGATTCGACAATCGTCGAGCTCACCAACGCGGAAGAGCTCGAGGATTCGGTTCGCCTCAATTGCTACATTATCCAGGCGGCCGTGGAAAGGTTCGCGATGCTCAATGGCGGCATCTATCCAAGCGACGTCGATGCCGATTGCACGCCCGACGGGGAGACGGTTATCGATCTTCTTCCCGAAGGCTGTTTTCTGGTGAATCCGTTCACCTTGGCGGCGACGGAGCCGGTGAATGCCTCGGCGGCTAATGCGGGAGAGACGGGATATACGCCCGTCGTCATGTGCGGCATAAACTCCGGATACACCATAACGGGTGTGGGAGGGGATGCGGGCACCGTCATCCTCGTGCTTTCCTATGAATACGTTCCCGATGGATGCGGGTCCGCGGCGGATCCGTGATAAGAACGAGGCGGGGGGAGCGCGCTCGGCTCCCCTCGCTTTTTTCGGCGAGCCGTCAGACCTTGAAGGTGATGCGGCCCCTGAATACAGGCTCCTTGGCCTTCAGGAAAACGAGCTTCACTTCCCATTCGCCGGGCATGACGACGTTCACGGGGAGCAGATAGTCCCCCTTCTTGTTGAGCTTGAACGGCACTTCCCCCGAATCGTGCGCCGATCCCATGGAAGGCATGCCCGAGATCCCGACGATGCCGAGGCTCGTGATCTGCTTGCCCGCCTTGTCGAAGAGCTGGACCTTGAGGAAGGCCGTGCCGAGCTTCGGCTTCTTGTCGAACTTGTACGTGAAGTACGCGTCGTCCCCGATCCAGCATTTCTTGCCGGGGCCGGGAAGATCCTTGAACACCGGCTTCTCCGCCGCGGCGGCTGCGGCCAGGACGAACACGAGCAGCGCCGCTATCGTCAGTCTGCGTTTCATGTCGAATCGACCTCCTGTTTGCGATATGCGGCGCGAAGAGAGCAGGCGAGCCGCAGAGTTCCGTGCCGGCCTCAGCCCGCCGCGAGCAGTTTCCCATCCCTGAGCTCGATGATGCGGTCGGCGTTCCTGGCAAGCTCCATGTTGTGGGTCACGAGCACGATCGTGAGCCCCTCCTTTTTATTGAGCTCCTTCAGAATCGCGCCGATCTCCTCGCTCCGTTTGGCGTCGAGGTTCCCCGTCGGCTCGTCGGCGAGAAGGATGCGCGGCTTGTTGACGAGCGCGCGCGCGATGGCAACTCGTTGCATCTCGCCCCCCGAGATCTGTCCCGGGAGGTGCCCGGCGCGATTATCGATGCCGAGGAGCTTCATCACCTTGTCCACCTCGGCCTCGGCGCCGGGCTTCCTGAAAAAGACGAACGGGAGCATGACGTTCTCCCGGACGGTGAGGGTCGGGATGAGATAGAACTTCTGGAAAACGTATCCGAAGAGATCGCGCCTGATATCGGTGAGCTTTCCCTCGCTGAGAGTGACTCCCTCGTTGAAGATCTCGCGCCCGCATAGGGCGAGGCGCCCCGAGGTCGGGTTGTCGAGGCAGCCGAGAATGTTGATCAGGGTCGTCTTTCCCGAGCCGGACGGGCCGATGAAGGCGACGAAGCGTCCCGTTTCGATAGACAAGGTGACGTCATTCACGGCTCGGATCTCCTCGCTCCCGCGATGATAGATCTTGGTCAGATTCTCCGCCGTGATCGTCGGACAGGTGTTGTCGTTCATCATTCCACCTCGCTTCGGATCGTCTCGAGCGGCCGCACGCTTCCCGCTTTCCACGCGGGATAGACGCCGCTCAGCAGCCCGATCAGGGTCACGACCCCGAGGGTGAAGAGCGCGAGACGCCAGTCGATCGTCACGAGCCCGCCGCTCGGCGCGTAGGGGAGCAGCCGGCGGATGAGGACCTCGGTGAGCTTCGCCGTGCCGAGCGCCATGGCGCAGCCGACCACGCCGCCCGCCGCGCAGAGGATCACCGTCTCGATCCAGATGAGCCTGAAGATGTCGCGTCCCTTCGCGCCCATCGCCTTGAAGATGCCGATCTCCTGGCGGCGCTCGATGACCGACATGAGAATCGTGTTCACGACGCCGATGACGGCGATGAGAATCGCGATGAGCGCGATCGAGAGCACCATCACCTTCGCCGTCGAGATGAGCGTCATGATCGTGTTCTTGACCTGCGTCATGCTCACGACCTGGACGTCGGGGAGCCGGTACATCCGCTCCTCGAAAGCGGAGACGTCGGCGTCCTTCTTGACCCTGATCCCGATGCCGGTGAGCTCGTTCGGCATGCCGAATATCTTCTGAACCGTCGCGAGCGGCAGGAATATCGTGCCGTCATCCTGCGAGCCGGTGCGCGCAAGGATGCCGACGACCTTGATCTCGACGTTCTTCTCGGGGATGAGGATCGTGTCGCCGACCTCGCGCTGCTCGAGCTCGGCCGCCTCATACCCCATGACCGCCTCGTTCGCGTCGGGAGCGGTGAACCAGGCGCCGTTCTTGAAGGGGAGCTTCCCCTTCATCTGGGGAAAGGTGGCCGGGTCGATCCCGAGGTAGGCCGTGATGCCGCCGCTCTCCCCCTTGTTCGGGTCGAAGACGGCCTGCATGAGCATCGGCGTGATCTTGTCGACCTCGGGCTGCGCGGCGATGGAATCGGCGATGTCCGCCCTCATGTAGCGGAGGCCCGTGCCTCCCTTCAGCATGAGAGTCGCAGCCTCGTAGGGGCAGCCTTTCGCGGTGACGAGCACCTGGTAGCCGAGGTTGTCGATGTCCTTCCCGAGCGAGATCTGGTAGCCCTTGTTGAAGCCGAGAAGGCTCGCGAGCACCCAGGCCGCGAGCGCGATGCCGAGCACCGTGAGGACGCTCCGCGTTTTCTTGCGGAGGAGATTCTTGTAGGCGATACGGGGGATATTGATCATGGTTTCGGGCCTCCAGTCGATTTGAAATAATGGAGGTGCTTGTTATCGAGGAGGAATTCGTCGACGAGAATGAGATTCTTCTTCACGGCGCGCAGTATGGCGGCGAAGTCGTCCGCGGAGTCGGGAGCGGGATTCTTGATGGAGCTGATTCTTCCCGGTGGCGTCTCCTTGCCGGAGACCGGATCGAATCGGTAGAAATCCTTGAGGCTCAGCCCCGCGAACTCGTGCCCGAACGCCTCGTCGCGAAAGGCCTTCGCGCCCTTCGATGTCAGCTTCTGAACGTAGAACGCCTTGATGGTGCCCTCGAGATCGAGAGCAAGAAACACCTGGATGCCTCCGAAGTGCCCTTTCTGATTGACGCCGTGGATGTAGCCGATGATATCGGCGCCCTTGTAGATGCTGTACATCGTATAGGGCACGTCGGCATTCTCGTAGAGGCCCTTGAAGCTATCGCCGAGCCGCGCTTCGATATCGCTCAGCAGCGCATCTCCGCCTTTCTTCGCTATCGAGACATAGACGGTCTTGTAGCCGGTCGATTCGGGGAAGAGACGCTTCACGTCGCGGTCGGGATCGTTCAGGTCGCAGCCGACTGCCGCCAGCAGCCCCGATGACTCGAAGGCTATCAGCACCATTGTTATCAGAATCAGTCTTTTCATCTCCGCACCCCTTTCTTCACATCCCTCTATAGTAATACACCTGAAAGACGATTCTATTGTCTTTTTCGGTATCGGCGTACTGGTACATGGCGCGCACGGCCAGATCTTCGGTGACCTGATACGAGGCGCCCGCGGAGAGAGTGAAGCTCGATTCTCCCATTTCCTTCCAGAGAACGGGCTGAGCCTCGAGCTTGAGGCGGTTCTCCTCGAGGAGGTTCATGGTGAAGCGCCAGAAGAGGGCGTAGGCCGGATCGTCCATCCGCTCTCCGCCCATGAGCTCGAGGCGGCTTTCGTATCGCGTCCAAAGGTAGGCGAGATCGATCGACGCCATATGAAACGGCACCGGGTCGCCCGACATCAGCTCGTAGCCCATCGTCTCGAGAATCTCGCCCCAGGCCGCGGAGAGACCGAGATTGAAATTATCCCGCTCGAGGACGCCCTTCGAGATCCTCGCGGAGGCGAGGTAGTTCCCCTTGAAATAGATCGGCATGCCGGAGCCGGTCGTCCAGGAGCCTGCGAGATTTCCCCACGTGAAATCCCGCGAGAAGCCTGCGCCCCAGTCGCGATCGAAGCCCCAGCCCATCATCGCGAGCGTCGGAAGCAGCAGGCCGTGCGAATCGAAGTACGAGGAGAGACCGAGGGCGGACCGGTCGTGGCCGATCCAGAGATTCGCGAAGCCGGCTTTGTATCGAAACCAGGCGTTGTAGAGCTGGAGCTGGACCTCGCGGTCGGGCTCGTGATTGTAGGCGAGTCGAGCCTGGACTCCGATGACGCCGAAATCGCGACTCGCACCCGAGAGTCGCCGCAGCCAATCGAGGCCGACGCTCGGCTTCTGCATGGCGTCTTCGGGCGTCATCGAATACCAGATCGCCTCGCGCGCGGCGCTCGAATAGCCCCCGACCGCCTGCGCCTCGAGGTAGAGGAGCGAGCCCTGGGCGCATGCGGTCTGAGAGAACAGAGCGAGGGTAGTCAGGATCAGAGACAATCTCATGAGGTGCATGATTGCCGCTTCCTTGCGGAGGCCTGTTTCGGGGACTGCTCGAAAAATGTGCCCATGAGCTCCATTTTTGGACCAAATGTGGAACTGCACATTCCATTTTGCGAGGTTTGCCCGGTTCCATCAAGGTTTTTCGGCTGTCCTGAGCTATCAGTAAGAGATGATTAGCTGGGCTGCCCAGACGGTCAGCTTTGCTGCCTGCAGCATTCCTGAGATGCTCAACCGCGTGCTTTGACGCGCCGAGCGATTTGTTTCGGCGATTCGGCCGATCGCCGAGCGAGCGCAATCAAAGAGCGCAATGCCCTGTTCACGGAGTCTTCATCCGGAAACACACTTGCCACATCAGGGCTGAGCAACACTAGATTCGTACCTTTCAAGTACTCCTTGTAGAACTTGCCGCGAACACCGGGACCGAGCATTTCCCGAGAATACTCTCTGCGCATGCCGTTTCGGCTAGCCTTCTTCATAGTTCGAATGGTCCGGATCCGAGAAAGTAATAGCAGCCTGATCGCCGAAAACTGATGCCGCTTCGCGAAATGATATGCTGTGTTTCTTTTCGTTATCGATCGCTTTCTTCTCGTCCCATTCAAATTCCAGCACAGGCATAACTCCGTTCCATGGAGAACCGTTCTGCCATATCCTATCTCCAACTAACGGCTTGCAGTCCGAATCCAGCTCCTAGCCCATCTGCTCGGTCAGATAGTTCTGGATGCCGATCTGCTTGATCTGATCCAGCTCCATCTCGAGCACGTCGACGTGGTCCTCTTCGTCCTTGAGGATGTCCGTGAGCATGTCGCGGGTGCCGTTGTCGCCGAGGTCGGCGGCGAGCTTGATCCCCGTGTTGTAGGACTTCACCGCGCCGAGCTCGAAGCCGAGGTCGCCCTTGTGCTGGGCGGGCACGTCGGCGCCGATCGCGAACTTGTTGAGCGTGCTCACCGTCGGGCGCCCCTCGAGGAAGAGGATGCGGGCGATGAGCTTCTCCGCGTGCTTCATCTCGGTGATGGCGCGTTTCTCGCTCACCTCGTGGAGCTTCTTGTAGCCCCAGTTCTCGCACATCTCGGCATGCACCATGTACTGGCTGATCGCGGTGAGCTCTTCGGCGAGAAGCCCATTGAGCTTCGCGATGACTTTGGCGTTGCCTTTCATACAGTCCTCCTTCCGGACGGGTCGATTTGGGCGACCGGATGGCCGCGACATTCATTCTGCCTCAAAACATGAGGTTGCAGGTCGGGGACATCTTACCACAGGGGAGGGGAAATGTCATGCAAATCGAAAGAGGAGCCAGAGCGAGGATCTCACTGGCGGTCTCCGCTCCTCTTCGGCATAAAGAGGGTCACGATCCTGAAGGCGCCGTAGAGGATGAGGACGGCGCCCATGATAATGCGAACCTCCGGCGCCATGTTGCGGAGCTTGAAGAGCCCTACGATCAGGAAGATGCCGATGACGATGAACATCGCTCTGACGGCCACATTCAGGATCCGCACGATCATCTCCAGGTTCATGTGGACAAATATAGTCCGCTTTCGAAAAGACTCAAGGGGAATGTGGGGGGAGGGGCCATCATCGAAGGTCAGGGGCATAACCTCAGAATGCGGGGGAGGCGGCATGGAGAGTATCCATGCTCTCCTCCGCGCCGGAAAATCAGTACGGCTGGGATGAGCAAATTTACTTACCTATTTGTAAAGTTTTGTTTACGCAGATCTTCTTTCAATATCCCGGATCGCCCATTTATCTGAATTAGATTGCAAAGCGATGGATTCGTGATATAATGGCGCCGCGGCTCAGGCTATTCATCTAAAGCGACCATTCGAGAGACATCCGTGTTGGAAGGAAACGATACGGCGCGCGCCGCGATCGCCCAAAGCGATCTCGCCGCCGCGGCCGCCGCAGGGTGGCGCAGACATTTCAGAGCACTCGGCATTCGAACGCGAAGGGGGAATTGAGATGGAATTTCATCTCTCGAAACGGGAATATGGCTCTCTATCGATACGCGATCTCATCGAGGTCCGCGACGCGTATCACATGCATCTCACGCATCTGGATAGCGTCGTGGCGACCGCGATCGGCAAGTACCGCATCCGGCACTACGAGCCCAATGCGACCCATGCGGAGAAGCACTCGCAATACGGCGAAATCACCGAGTCCCGGACCCTGGAGAATTCCGTGGTGAAGCCGTGGTCATGGCCCTGCGTACTCGTCTTCGTCGATGAGTGGCTCACGGTGGAGCAGCTCTCCAGGTATCCCGATCAGGCGGTGCCCCGGCAACTGTTTATGGCCGACGGCCGCGTCGTGCCGACGTGTGTGATCTTTGCGCCGAAATGCGAAGGCGCTTCGGCGCCCCCGGATCGGATCAATTTCCCGAGCGAAACGCTCGGCGGCGGCTACCCGGTCGTCACCGACAACCAGGGCGTCCAGCGCATCGGAAGCCTGGGCTGTCTTACCACGAACGGAGAGTCGGTGTTTGCCCTCACGAACCGGCATGTGGCGGGAGAGCCGGGCCAGGAGGTGTGCACGATCATCCACGGAGTGCAGGAGCGCATCGGCATCGCGGACAAGAGGCAGATCGGCAAGCTCGAGTTCGGCAAGGTGTACCAGGACTGGGCCGGGTCGCGGGCGTTCGTCAACGTCGACGCCGCGCTCGTGAAGGTCGACGACCGCAACAACTGGACGGCGCAAATATTCGGCATCGGCGAGATGGGGAATATGATCGATCTGAATTCGGAAAACCTCTCGCTCAACCTGATCGGGATTCCGGTGCGGGCGTTCGGAGGAGTATCCGGCGTGATCGAAGGGGAGATCCAGGCGCTCTTCTACCGATATCGTTCGGTAGGGGGTGTCGATTTCGTCGCCGACGCGCTCATCGGCCCCCCGAAGAAGAACGCTCCCGTCCGCACGCAGCAGGGAGATTCGGGAACGATCTGGTTCATCGATCCGCCTTCCGACGAGGGAAAGCGTCGCGTCGGTATCCGCACGCGCGCGAAGGAGGAGGCCGACGGCCTGGAGGAAAAATACGGGAAGAAGCAGAAGCGAGGCGAGAAGAAGGCGCCGGAGGCACAGGGTGCGTCGGTGGCAGCGCAAGGAACCATGGGATCAAAAATGCAGGCCCGGCGTCTGCGCCCGTTCGCCATTCAGTGGGGCGGCGAGCGTCTCATGAGCGGGACGAGCGATCGGCCGGTGCAGTTCGCGCTCGCGACCTTTTTGAGCACGGTGTGCCGCGAGCTCGACGTCGAGCTCATTCGCGACTGGAACATCGGTCACTCGGAGTATTGGGGGAAGATCAGCCATTTCATGATCGGGAACAAGTCGTGCGATCTCCTCACCACGCCGGCGCTCCGCGCCCTGATGCTGAAGAACAGGACCAACATCGGGTTCGATGACGAGACGCTGTCTCTCGGCCGCGAGTTCCGGGTCGGGAGAGATGGTTTCGTGCCCCTTGCCGACGTGCCGGATTACCGGTGGATATCCGCCTCTCGCGGGAGGGACCCCGGCGGCCGGAAGAACGAGGGCTCCCAGCATTTCGCCGATATGGACCAGGTCGCGGAAGAAGGCGAATTTTCCGGCAAGACGCTCCTCGATCTCTGCCGCGATCCGCAGAACATCGACGCCCGCACGTGGAAGAGGTTCTACGAATCGATTCCTCAAGACTTGCGGCCGGAGGAGGGCATGCTGCCGTTCCGCATCTGGCAGGCATATAACGCAATGGCCGATGCGGCCCGGAGCGGAAAGCCCGATGACTTCGTCTGCGCCGCCGGCATCCTCGCGCACTATGTCGGGGACGCTTGCCAGCCGCTGCACATGTCCCAGTTTCACCACGGTTACGGACCCAAGGGCGGGAAGAACTCTGCGGAGTGGCCCGAGTATAAGAAGACAAGGGAGTACAAGATCCATGCGATCTTCGAGGAGATCATGTTCGAGGTGCGGGCCGCCAATATGCTCACCGCGGTGAACGACGCCTTGAGCGGCGTGACGGCAGCCGCCGGTGTGACCGGAGGACGCGACGCGGCGCGCGAGGCGATGAAGATGATGGAGGCTTCATTCGATACCTTGTCGCCGAAAGCTATCATCGCCGCGGATGATCCCGGCAAGAACCAGCCTGATCGGGGCCGCATTCTCTGGGACGCGATCGGACCGCAAACCGCCAAGCTCGTGGCGAGCGGCTGCACGCTTCTCGCGCAACTGTGGGAAAGCGCCTGGGCCGAAGGGAAAGGCGACGAAATTCCGTGGGACGCGCTCAAGACCGTGGAGGAATCCTATATCAGCGACAAGGTTCGCGACGGGAACTGGCTACCCGCGCTCACACTCGATGAATTTGCGGATACGATTGGAAGGTAGCGAGGGTTCGGCGTTTCAAGGAGGTGTGCGGATATGTCGGATGGAGTCCGTGATTCTTGGGCAAAATTGGATATTTTGGCGAAGGCGCTGGGCGCCCTCTTGATACCGATCATCATCTTCTTCGTGGGGCACCAGTACACGAGCGAACAGGCGAAGAGTAGCTCCGAGCAGCGTGCACTCGAGCAGAAGGCGTTGGACGTTCAGCATGAGACTGACAGAGTGACCCTTCTCTTGACGCATCTATCGAGCACGAATCCAACGGAGCAGAAGCTCGCGCTCGCCTTTGTCGAGTACCTCGCACATTCGGATCAGTTCCCCCCGGAGTTTCTGCCTGTCGTTATCAATACGCTGAACGATAGGGATGCGACCGTTGTGAGAGCGACCTCGCAGGCTCTTGCCGCAATCGCGAAGTCGAGGCCGGCAAGTCGCGACTCATTGGTGAATACTATTGCCCGGAGACCCGATTTGAAGATGATCGTGAATAGGGACTTGCCGTTGACTCGTGCGCTCAGGAGGACGCCTACGGACTCGCTCCGGTGAAGAAGGATCTGGGTCAACGATATCTGCGGCCGGTTTGCGGACTCGGCGCCTATTATTTCAAGAGCACTGCCTTGATCGTGGACGAGGCGTTCGGGGTCTCCGCTCGTATGAAATACATGCCTGAGGCGGCCGGCTCGCCGTTCGCCCGTTCGCCTCGCCACCTGAGGAGATTGGCGCCTCGAAGAAGCGGACCGTTCCAGAGGCGCGCCACGAGACGCCCCGTGACGTCGTAGATCGTCACCCTGACCTCGGCCCCCGCGTCGAGATCGACCACGATATTCGCTGTCGCATTGAAGGGATTCGGGAAGGCGCGCAGCCGGATCGGCCCGGATGCCGCCGGAGGCGCCGAACGATCCGGGACGGCAAACCCTCCGTCGTTCAAAACACGGATGACGGAATTGTCATATCGAACCTCTCCCCCGCGCGGGAGATAGAGGGAGAAATCCGCGTCCGATCGGTCGATGCTCACGGTGTCCGCCGAGAAGACGAGATTGAGCTTCCCGTCCCGGATCCGCGCGTACGGTATGCCTTCGTAATCGAACCGGCTCACGTCATTGGCCAGAAGGCCCGCGAGCTGACCCCCGCGGATGCGAAGAACCGCCAGGCGGGCATCGGTCACGATCGAGCGCTGCTGCCCATTCGCACGAAGGGGCAACATCCCAGCTTTGCTGAAGAAGCCATCCAGCGAAAGATCCACCACGTTGCCCGTCCGGTTCAGCATAACGACATCCGTGGCCCCATCGGACCAGGAGAGAAGTGCGACCGATAGGCCGGGCCAGTGGCCGAGACCGAGCACGGTGTGTCGAGGGGGGTCGCTATCGGGGATGAGCAGCGAGCATAATGAGAAGTCCGTGGCTTCGCAGGAGAGCGAGACGACCGTCGTGTTCGGATCCTCGTTTCCGTTGTCGAAGGGTTCATGCGAGACGAGAAGCGAGTCGAAGGCCGGGCTCAGGACAAGAAGATTCATCAAGCCATGGCCTCCGCGTATGCATATGGGGTTCGCGGAGAGGTCGAGTGTGTTCGTTTCCGCGGTATGGAGGCGCCACGAGTAGAGGTGAGGGAGAGCGTCTTTGCGGATTTCATCCCAGATAATGAAGTAGGGTGGCAGCCCGGCTTCGTGGACGGCCGCGACGCGCCGGTGGGCGAACTCGACCGAATTCCCGCCGTCATATCCCCACGACCAGATGTCGTCCGGGAAGGGGTAGCCGGCCCTGTTGAATTCGCTATAGGTCGTGTACGCAGAGGTCGCGTCCCCGAAAATATAGTCGGCAAAGCTGCTCAGAATGTGCTCCCGTATGACCCCGTCGGTTCCCACCGACCCGCCCGCATTGTGCTGCCCTTTGCCGTCGATGAGCACGAGGTTGTGCCCTTCGGTGTCCTTCGCGGGAGCGAGGGGGCCGTTGTCCGTGGCAAAGGCAGTCCCGTACCCCCAGAGGGTGAAGTTGTTCTGGTCTTCGTGCGCATGCCCGCCCATGAATTTCCCCGAGTGGAAGCTGAAGAGGACGTCGTCGGAGGCGTCGCCATCGGGCCAGCCGGTCCGATAGTAGTACAGACCTTGCCGGCGCCAGAGCATGTGGCACGCGAAACGGTCGCGCGGGTTCACGGGCGCTATGCCCCCATGCCACAGAACCGTCCCCGGCTTGTCCGCGAGGATGCCTGCGTCGTAGCCATAGTCCGGACCTACGATCCGCTCCCAGAGCCACGCGGACACCCCGCTTCCATACGCGGTCTGGGCCCAATCGAGGTACGTATGGTAATGGGAGAGCCCGTGGCCGAGATACGAAGAGTCGTTGATGTTATTCATGGCGGCGTGCCCGATGGGAAGCGCCGAGAACGCGAGCCACTTCTCGAGGTCCCGGAGCCCCGGGAGCATCGAGAAGTCGTAACGATCGTAGAGGCGCGAGCGCGCCCAGAAGTAATACGCGAGATTCCGCATGCTCCATCCCGCGTACATCGGGCCCTCGTCATAGGACCCATCCGGGTCGAGATGCGCCCCGGCCCACACGGCGACGTATTCGTCCGCCCTGCCGATGGCCGCCTGGACCCAGTCGTGCGGCATCTCGCCTTCGAGACAGAGCGCGGCGAGGCCGAGCGCCGAGCCGATCACGGTGTTGTAGTTGCTCACATAGGGGCTGTGAAGCCACCGTTTGTAACGCAGAACGGTCATCGTCGTGTCGACGTAGGCGAGAATCTCATTGCGCACGACCGTCCGAAGCGACTCCGGCGCATCGGCGAAGAACATGTCGTAGCCGAGGACAAGTGTCCGCAGGCGGAGCGACGAGAAGAAGACGTCGGTGGTGTCGGGCCCCGCGGTATCCGCAAGGTAGAGGGTCATGCGCCTGCCGAAGTGGATGGCCTCCGAATCGATCGGCGTCTCGAGGTACGCGGCGAGCCCCAGGTTCGGCATGATATTGATGGCCGCGAAGGGATCCAGAAAGATCTCCGCTTCGGTCTTTGTCGGATAGACGGAGTTGACGATATCGAGTATTGCGGCGTATGCCTCGTCGTCGCGCCCGCCGTCCCGGACCTTCTCGCGGAGCGTAGGGAGCTCCTGCGGGGTGAAGAGCAGACGGGGGTGGTTGGCGGTGTAGAGCGAGTCGGCGGGGGCAATGACGGGTCGCGCAGCGGTGTTCGGGGCGCTGGCCGCTGCGGCTACACCCCCGACGGCTAGCGATACGAAGCACACAAGCGCAAGAGAGCGCATCATTGGGGAACGAACCCAGATATTCATCTGCGAGAATTGCTTCGAACGCATAAGTCAACCTCCCTGGTCTCATTTTACCAGAAATTTTTACCCTTGGCGCGAAGGAGTTAATTTGGAGGAAGATCAGGCGAGTTGCCCAAGAATTGAGAATCCTCATAAAAAGGTTTGCGTCCATGGAGTTAGATCATTGTATCCCCAATTCAGGAGAGCTGTACAAGACGCGCAACTTCGGGAGCTTAAGGAAGCTTGCGTAAGCAGCTGAACTGTAGTAGAATTCAGGTGGCTCAAGAAATATCATGATATGCAGCAGAGTCCGAAGTGGTTATCCAGATACGTGATTCTGTATACTATATGTTGTGCGGGCTAAACCCTACTGAGAAGTCCATGACTGAGGAGAAGCTGGTAAGAAGTATCGTCGCTCTAGATCGGTTGCCCGGCCGGTTCCCGACCCACAAGCACGAGGGAGTGTTTTGGGAGAGTCTTGGCCGCGCGGTTGCAACGTTCGGATTCCTGGAAGAGGTCCTGGCTAAGGCGATCTTCGCCTTTACCGCGACGCGACCCTACGACGAGGTGGAGATTGAGCAAGCCTACAAAGAGTGGCTCCCCAAACTTGAGCGGGCTCTTACAGATCCCCTGGGCAATCTGATTGATGTTTATGGAAAAGCGGTGCGCGATCACAGCAGAGCTACAATCGATAATCTCGATGACCTTCTGAGAGACCTACGGAAGGCGTCGGAAATGCGGAACATCCTGTGCCACGGTTCATGGAGGATGCCGAACGTTGCCGGAGCTTCCGTCCCGTTCTTCGTGAATCACCAGAAAATGGTTATCGATAGCGCAATGGATCGCCAGTCTATCGATCAGGTACAGCGGCACGCGGCCGAGCTAGCATGTGCGGTCATAAACACCGTTACCCACATGGGCTGGCGGTTTCCCGGCTCGACGGGTCCAGGTAAGGCGATCTGGGAGGAATGAGCCGTCTATCTGTATCAAGGAGTGGTGTCACCACCATGCCCCGCCGCACAACAAGCGGTTTAAGCTGGCGGCTCCGGCCTGTCACGCTGGCCGCAGGGCGGCCATCGCGCCAGGCACGGCCCGCAGCTTAGCGATGCGCTAGGAAGGCAAGCATCGCAGTTCCCGGCCTCGGGAGGAGAGCTTGGCGATATATTACGTTCTAGGGAGGGGGCAAAAGGCGTATGGACCACAAAGAAATCGCGGAACAAAGTAGCGGTGCACCTCATGATCCTGTTCCCCTGGGAGTTACAGCTTTTCTCGCCCCAGGTGAAGACTTGGCTCATTTCATCCGTGAGAAGCGGCTTTTTGGTCCACTCATTCTGGCCATGACCCCTATACGTGCCTTTTTATTGCGAAGTCGCCTTGGGGGCCGATTCCAGGAGATTGGTGACTTCCAATGGCGCCAGTTTATTGATGCGAGGGTCTCCGAGAAGTGGTTTTTCTCGGAACTTAGGATTCGGTTCCTTGGATATCATGACCCCGTGCTTGAAGAATGCCCACATAGTGGTATTCTTGAGGCCCCTCCAAACGAATGGGCATTATCTTACTTGCCGCGCGACGCGACAAGACAAGTGTACGCTCAACTAAAAGGGATGGAGCACTATCTCAAGGAAGCCCGACGCAAGCAGGAACTAGGCATGCTCCGAGAAGCTCAGCTGGATTCGAGATCTATCTACTACGGTTGGCGAGGTGATAGGGAATAGTGCTCCGTCAAAGCAACCCCGTGTCCACCGTTCGCGACTATTCAATCCAAGGGACCGACATCTGCCTAATATCCGGTTCCAGCAGGCGGCGAAGCGCATCAAGAACCCCCTCAATATTCTTATTGACAATTGATATGCATAGGATATTATGCCAATCTATTCAAGGGAGAATCCAATAATTCTTTCTCTATAACTAATTGTAAGGCATTTCGCTCCTATCGGGTTAAAAGAAATGTTCGGAACATGGCGGTTATGCTTTAACGGCAAGGTCGTTAGAAGGTACTTGACGGAGTTTTCGAAATTGAAGTCTTCATATGTCATCGTCGAAGATCTGTGCCAAATTAAGTAAGAGATGGCTCCTCTGTTGGTTTAGGAGGTAATTGCGTATGGCGAAAGGTTTTTGTTCTGCGTGCAAACAAGAAGTAGGCGGCTTTAGGAAGCCCAAGGGGCTGAGGTGTCCGAGCTGCAAGAAGAATTATTGTGAACAGTGTGCGATGAAGAAAGGAATGTTAATAAAGAAGCCATTCTGTCCGGATTGTGGTGTTGAATTGACGAAGTAGGGTTCATAATATCTCTGAAGGGAAGTATGGAAAGCACGATCTCGGTTGACATTTCATGTTAGAATTCCGGCTCTGTTGACCTTCCCCCAATAAACTCCTCCATTGCAGGTCTTGCAGGATTATCTTAGAATGGCGGCAATCAAGCGGGAACTGAATATATCAAGGTGCAGTGAAGGAAACCGGCAGCATGCGGCAAGTCGTCATTGAAAATCCAATCATCAACTCGCCCTACAATGAACCGACTCGCCATTTCCGGTTCACTGACGAGGGGATCACGAATGAGATCGTTGACGGTCGCCGCATCAGCTCCTATTTCGTGCCCATCGCCCGACCCAAAAAGAGAAAGGGCGGCGCGCAGCAGACGCAATTCGACACCGAGTGGACACAGGACCGCATCGAAGAAAATAAGCTGGTCAACGACATCCGCCGCCGCGTGGCGCTCTGGCGCAAAGGTGGCTACGTCG
>JAPLKY010000136.1 GCA_026387805.1 Candidatus Krumholzibacteriia bacterium | reverse complement strand
GCCAGCCGCCGATCGTCCTCGATCGGACCGCGGCGGAGTTCGTCTCCCATCTTATCGACGCCATGTGGCTCTATCAGCAGGGCGATGGAGATGAGTCCAAGGCGGTGATCGATTACGTCGTGGGCAAGATGGCCGAGGAGCATTCGAGGGGACTCATGCCATGGAAGAAGGTCAAACGGGAGAAGATTCTCGCCGACCTGAACAGGATCTTCGGCACTTTGATGAGCATGGCCGAGGGCACCTGCCCGGCCGAAGCGGGTCTCGATCCGAAAGAGCTGAAATACGGAGACTGGATCGCGCCGGCGCGCATGGATCTCGCGGTCACCTATCGATGCAATCTCAAGTGCCCGAAGTGCTACGTCGGCGATAGAATAATCGACCGGGAGCTGAGCGCGTCCGAGTGGGTCAAGGTATACGAGGTGCTGTGGAAAGCGGGTATTCCGCAGGTTGTGTTCACCGGCGGAGAGCCGACGCTGCGCGACGATATCGTCGAGCTCGTGAGCCAGGCCGATGAGTTCGTCACCGGCCTCGTCACGAACGGCACGAGGCTCCTCGATCTCGCGCAGCCCCTGCTTGAGGCGAGCCTCGACTACGCGCAGGTCACCGTCGAATCGTTCGATCCGAAGATACATGACCGGATAACGTGTGCCGAGGGCTCTCATGCGAGAACGCTCGCGGGTATCGGAAAAGCGCTCGGTGTGGGGCTGCAAGTCGTGACCAACACGACCCTCACGAAGACCAACGCGGCGTCATTCACCGGGACGATCGAGTGGTTGCACGGCCTCGGCATAAAGAACGTCGCCTGCAACACCCTGATCTGCAGCGGTCACGGCGTGGAGCACAAGAAAGAAAATGGGCTTGATGATGCGGAACTCAATGAGACGCTGGTTGCGGCATGTCGGACCGCGGAGAAGCTCGGAATGACGCTGCAATGGTATTCTCCCACCTGCTATCACCAGGGAACCGACCCGGTCGCGCTCGGGCTCGGCATCAAGACCTGCTCTGCGGCGGCCCACAACATGACCGTTCAGCCCGACGGCACGGTGCTCCCGTGCCAGTCCTGGCCCGATTCCGTAGGGAACATCCTGCGCGACGATTGGGCGACGATCTGGAAGCACCCGACCTGCGTGAAGCTCAGGGCGCATCTGTTCGCGCCTGAGGAGTGCAAGGGCTGCGAATACGAGATTCACTGCGGCGGAGGATGTCCTCTCGATGAATCTCCGCGGATGAAAAGCAGGAGAGAAGGAGGAGATGGCCGATGAAGAAGCTGGGGCTATTTCTCCTCGCGGCAATTCTGTGCGCGGCGGGCGGCCATGCCTTCGGAGATACGGGAACCTATCGCATAGTGAGCTACAGGGTCGGTTTGACCCCCCATTCCGACGGCACCGTCGCGATCGACTACTATCAGAAATGGTACGTCACCGGCGGGCATATACCCTGGATCACGGTGGGCACGCCCAACGGGAATTTCGCGATCACGGGCTCGGGCGGCGCGGTAAGCGGGGCCGAGTCCGCGAGCGAGAGCGGCTGGAGCGGCGTACGGCTCGATCTCGATCGGGATTACCGGCCGGGCGAGACCTTCGAAGCGTCCTTCTCGATCGTTCAAAAAGGTCTGTTCTATGCCGAAGAAGGTAACTACAAGCTCGAATTCACACCCGGATGGTATGACCGCGCCCCCGTCGACACCCTGCGCGTCGGCGTGAAGTTCTTCGCGAGCCTTGCGACCGTCAAAGCGGATCCCAAGCCGTCCGTTGTCTCGGACGAGGCGATGATCTGGGGCAACTACAGCCTTGGTCCGGGAGGGCGTCTCACGATTCACGTCACCTTTCCCGTCGGGCTGTTCCCGGCGGGAATAGATAAGAGCAATCTGAGGGGCGCGTCCGGCGGGAGCGCTTCGGCGGGACACGGCGTCGTCATGTTCATCGTGGTCGGGTTCATCGTTTTCTTCGTCATCCTGGCCCTATTCTCCAGCAAAGGGCGCTACTCCGGCGGGAGAATCTTCTACGGAGGGATTCCCGGCGGCCGCGCCGGCGGCGGGAGATCCGGCGGCGGCAGATCGGGGAGCGGCGGCGGCGGATTCGGCGGGGCGTCGATGTCGTGCGCCTGCGCCTGCGTCAGCTGCGCCTGCGCCTGCGCATGCGCGGGCGGGGGAGGGGCAGGGTGCAGCAGAAAGCTGGAGCATACCTGTCCGGTTTGCGGGAAGAAGAGGGGATCATGAAAAGGATCGTCCCGTGCCTTCTATGCGCGTTGGCGCTCATGGCTGCCTGCGGGGGAAAGAGCGAGCGTTATGACCGTAACGTCTCGGTGCCGAAGGGGGATCCGGCATTTCCGCCGCTCACGACCTCCTGGGTGATCGACAGGACCGGAGCTCTGTCCGATTCGACGATAGCGATCGGGGATGCGCTATGCCGGCAGCTCAAAACCGATGATGTCGCCGAGGTCGTCGTGGTGTTGATCAACGGCGTCAAGCAGCCGGAGGACTGGGCCACCCATTATGGGCGCTGGCTCGGTCTCGGCAAGAAGGGCCTCAGCACGGAGGGTGGGAACAAAGGTCTCGTATGGCTGATACGTCCCGACGCCCCGGAGAAGCTGACCGTATCGGTGGGGAGGGGGCTCCCCGGTTTCACGACGGTCGATTACGGCCCCATCATGGACGATGCGATCGAGTATCTCAATTTCGGCAATTACGACAGAGGGGTGATGACGCTGATCATCCGGACTGATCAGGTCTTGAGAGCGATACAGAGCGGCAAGAAGTAGCGAGGAAAGGAGCCTCAGATGACGAAGAAGTCGATAAGCGTCGCAATAGTCCTTATCGTCATAGTGATCCTGGCGATATCGGTCGTGTCGTCGTTCGTCGGCGTATGGAACAAGCTCAATCGCAACTATCAGGCGGTCGAAGGGGGCAAGTCGCATTACTCGGCCGCCCTCAACACCTGCACGGAGAAGATCAAGGGCGTCTGGGAGATCGCCAATCAGTACATGAAGCACGAATCGGAGACGTTCGTCGCGGTCGCCCAGGCGCGGAGCGGATACGACACGGCCAGGGATGCGTTCGAGAAAGCGGCGGCCGAGGGGAAGGATACCGAGGCGCTGACGCAGGCGGGGACGGAAGTCGTCAAGGCCGCGATGGCGTTCAGAATCCAGGTTGAGGCGTATCCGGAGCTTCGCGCGGTCGAGACTGCTCAGGAGAACATGCGGAACATGGAATCGTCGGTCAACGAGATCAAAACCGCGCTGGACGATTGGGTCGTCACCATCAGGGAGTACAATACGTATCGCGGATCCGCCTGGCCGTCGATGGTCGGCGGGTTCATGAAGAAATTCCCCGCGTCGATCAAGTACTACGAGGGAGAGGTGCAGAAGCTCGACGTCAACGAGCTGAATCCCGAGAAGGAATAGCGGCTCGGCGCAAAGCGCGGGCGCAAAAGCGCGGAAGCGCTGAAGAAGCGCTATGGTCTTGAACGGGCCTGATATTTGCAGTATAATTATACGGATGAAAGATCGGTTTTGCCTATGACCGGGCCTTCGCGTTCTGCCCGGGAATTGTGTTTCGTGATCCGCTCGATACTCTCTCCCGTTCCTCTAAAGATCGAGATGCGTCGCTTTGTTTCTTCAAAGGAGACTCTCATGCACCCGGCAAGACAACTCACGGCAACGAGAAATGATGCTCCGTCGCTTTTTGAGAAGGCTGGAATCGCTTTTTCGGCGATTGTCCTGGCTTTTCACCTATGCTGTTTTCTCGCGCTGTCTTCCGGCCAGGCGTACGCGGTGAAGGCATGCCCCGAACCGGTCGTCGTGCAGCAACCCGACGGTTCCGATGTGACGATATACCTGAAAGGCGACGAGTATCTCCACTGGAACGAGGACGCGGCCGGTTTCGCGGTCGTCAAATCGGTGGACGGCCAGTGGTGGGTGTATGCCCGCGAGGAGATGGGCAGGCTCGTGCCGACGAGCTACATTGTCGGCCGCATCGAGCCGCTCTCCGTCGGCCTCTCGAAACCGGATATCGCCGGGATGCGCGCCGCGGTTCAGCAGAGGCCCCTGTTTCAGAAGGACGCGGGCGCGCAGAAGGCGCCTTCGGCCGGCACGATGAAGAATCTCGTGGTCCTCGTGAATTTCTCGGATCTCACGATCACGCGCTCGACGGCGGCATATGACAGCCTCTTCAATACGATCGGATACACATTCGACGGCGCCGCCGGATCGGTGAAGGATTATTACAACGAGATCTCCTACGGGACGTTTGCCGTGCAATCGACCGTTCCCGCGCCGGTGACGCTCGCGAACGGTTACGCCTACTACGGGGCCAACGACGCGTATGGAAACGATCTCAGACCGCGCCAGATGGTTCAGCAGGCGCTGGCGGCGCTCGAAGCGAGAGGCTTCAATTTCGCCACGATGGACGGGAACGGCGACGGTTGGGTCGACGGGCTCACGATCATCCATGCCGGCGGAGGAGAGGAATACAGCGGAAACAACTCCAGCTACATCTGGTCGCATCAGTGGCAGATGACGAGCACGGTGACCTACGACGGCGTGAGCATGCGTACGTACCACACGGAACCCGCCCGCAGGGGCTGGGATTCATCCCCGAGCACTCAGGGAATAACCAGGATCGGCGTGATATGCCATGAGACGGGACATTTTATCGGGCTGCCCGATCTGTACGATTACGGTTACGACAGCGAGGGAGCGGGGAATTTTTGTTTGATGGCGGGAGGTTCCTGGAACGGAAGCTACGGGACCAAGCCGGCGCATATGAGCGCCTGGTGCAAGAGCGATCTCGGCTGGGTGACGCCCACGCTCATCAACGGCAGCGGATATTTCACGCTTTCCCAGGCGGAGACCGACCCGCAGAGCTACAAGCTCCGGGGCCCTTTTCCGAGCACCCAGTATTTCCTGGCCGAGAACCGTCAAGGGGTCGGATTCGATTCGGGGCTTCCCGGCACCCAGAGGGGAATGCTGATCTGGCACGTGGACGAGACCATGTCCAACAACAACGATCAGACGCATTACCTGGTGGATCTGGAGGAGGCAAGCGGCACGCAGCATCTCGAGCTCAATACGAACGGGGGCGATGACGCGGACTACTACCGCTTGGACAACAACACCACCTTCAACGCGACGACGACGCCCAACAACCTGAGCTATTTCGGCGCGG
>JAPLKY010000467.1 GCA_026387805.1 Candidatus Krumholzibacteriia bacterium | reverse complement strand
GCTTCGCGCCGAAACGCTTCCCTGGCGCGAGCCGTCGCCGGTCGGGCAATGGATCGCGGGCGTCTCCGGCCTGTCCGTGCCGGCGGCTCTCGCCGCGCACCGGCTGTGGTGGTGGATCCACGCGGTGGCGAGCCTGTTCCTCATCGCCTACTTTCCGTTCTCCAAGTTCATCCACGTTTTCGCGGCGAGCGTCAACGTGACCCTCGAGGGAATGCGCTTCAGCTCGTACCTCTCTCTCGAGGAGCGGGAGGCGCTCAAGAGCGATTTCAGCTTCCGCCACCTCGTCATGTGCGATGCGTGCACGCAGTGCAACCGCTGCGCCGTCGTCTGTCCGAGCAGCATCGCGAAGGAACCGCTTTCCCCCCGAAAGGTGATGGACGAGACGGGGCGTTTCGTTCGCCGGAAGGCCGGATTCGGCCTCGTGCCGCGCGCCGGAGAGACGGCGCTCGCGAAGGTCAATGCCGTCGAAGGGGATCCGGTCTGGTTCTGCACGACGTGCAGCCGCTGCCGGAGCGAGTGCCCCAGCGCGATAAGCCCGATGGACGTGATCCGGGAGATCCGCGCCGCCCGCGTCGAGGGGTGCGAAGACGTGCCGGTCAACGTCCAGGAGATGCTCGAATCGGTCTACAAATTCAAGAATCCGTGGCAGGGGGCGAAAGGGAAGCGAATGGATTGGGCGGCGGGGCTGGATGTTCCCGTGCTTTCCGAAGGCGCGAAGGAGTCGCGCTGTTTCTACGTCGGCTGCACGTTCGCCTACGACGCGCGTTTGCAGGAGGTGCCGCGCTCCGCCGTGGCACTGTTCAGGGCGGCGGGGCTCCGGTTCGGCGTTCTCGGGAAGGACGAGACGTGCTGCAGCGAGTTCATCCGGGGCGTCGGAGAGGACGGGCTCTTCACGGAGCTCGCCGAGGGGAACGTCGACGCGTTCGACCGGCACGGGATCACGGAGATCGTCACGCCGTGTCCGCACGGCTTTCATACCTTCACGAACGAGTACGCCCGCATGCGGCCGTCGATGAAGGAGCGCAGGGTGCTGCACGTGTCGCAGACGCTCGAGACGATCCTCGCCTCGGGCGCGCTCGCGCTCGAGAACCGCGGGGAGCGGACGGTCACGTTCCACGATCCGTGCTTTCTGGGGCGGCGAAACGGCATCTACGACGCGCCGAGGAACGTGCTCAGGTCGATCCCCGGCGTCCGGCTCGTCGAGATGGCGCGCTCGCGCGAGAAGAGCCTCTGCTGCGGCGGGGGAGGCGGGAGAATGTGGGTCGAGGCCGGCGAAGGCGAGAAGATCGCCGAGATACGGGTGCGCGAAGCGGTCGGAACCGGCGCCGGTACGATCGTCACCGCGTGCCCCTTCTGTTTCAGCAACATGGATGACGCGGTGAAGACCGCGGGCTTCGAGGGACGGATCGTCGTGAAGGATCTCACGGAGCTCGTGGCCGAGAGCCTCCCGGGCGGCAAGACCGGCTGAGAAAGGAGTCTCCGGATGGAGATTCTCGTGTGCGTGAAGAAAGTGCCCGATACGGCCGACGCCGACGTCGTTCTCAAGCCGGACGGCACCGGCATAAGGGAGGACGACCTCGCCTCCGGCATCAACGAGTGGGACAACTACGCCGTCGAAGAGGCGATCAGGATCAAGGAGACGCACGGCGGCACGGTGACCGTCGCGACGATCGGATCGGCCGACGGCGAGGACGTTCTCAGGCGCTGCCTCGCCATGGGGGCGGATAACGCGATCATGATCGACGCCGCCGCGTTCGAGGGCGCCGATCCCTA
>JAPLKY010000412.1 GCA_026387805.1 Candidatus Krumholzibacteriia bacterium | reverse complement strand
CCACCGGGAGTGGTACTATTTCCCCCTCTTGACCGGTTCGAGGTATGGATTCCGAAGGAGGTTCGCTCATGCGTGCCAGGCTCAACGCGCTGCTGTGCGCCGCGATCATCATGGCCGTTCCCGCGATGCTCGTCGCGGACGAGGGAATGTGGCCGATCGACAATCTCGACAGGCTTTCCTGGAATGATCTGCGGGCGATGGGCCTCCAGCTCTCGTCGAAGCAGATCTATGACGGAAAGGGAGGAGGAGTCGCCTATGCGATCGTGAGCCTCGGGGGGGGCACCGGCTCGTTCGTTTCGCCGAACGGGCTCATCCTCACGAACCACCATGTCGCCTTCGGCGCCCTCCAGCGGACGAGCACGGCCGAGCACAACTACACCGTCGACGGTTTCAACGCGGCGAGCTACGAGGAGGAGGTCCCGGCGCCGGGATACCGCGCTTCGGTGCTCCTCTCGATCGAGGACGTGACCCGGAAAGTGCTCTCCGCCGTCAATGACAGCATGGGCGATCTCGAGCGCTTCAACGCGATCGAGAAGCGGATCAAGGAGATCGTCAAATACGGCGAGGAAGGGCGAGACGTCGAATGCAGGGTCGTTTCGTTCTTCGAAGGTATGCAGTACAAGCTCTTCACCTATTTCGTGAGCAAGGACGTCCGGATCGTCTATGCGCCCCCCGCGTCGATCGGCAACTACGGCGGCGACATCGACAACTGGATGTGGCCCCGCCATACGGGGGATTTCTCGTTCCTCCGCGCGTACGTCGCGCCGGATGGGAAATCGGCCGAGTACGCGAAGGAGAACGTTCCGTATCGGCCGGCGGTGCATCTCGCCATGTCGACGAAGAGCGTAAAAGAGAACGATTTCACCATGATCATCGGCTACCCCGGACGGACGGGACGTTACGCCACGTCGCTCGAAAAGAAGCGGAACACCGAGCAGGCGTTCTCCAAATGGCTCGAGATGAGCCCCGACATGAAGAAGAAATACGGCGACGTTCTGCCCGCGATCGGTTCCCTCTACGAGGAGCAAAAGGGCTACCGGGACAAGAACATGATCGTCGGCCAGATGAACTTCGGATGCCAGATGCTGCGCGCGGCCGGCACGCTCGACCATTGGACGGAGGAGAAGACGAAGAGCGACATCGAGCGGAAGCCCGGCTATCAGGATCGTGACGTCCCGCGGCTCAAGCAGTCTCTCCGGATGATCCAGATGAGCTACGATCCCCAGGTCGACCGCAGGGTGCTCAGGTATTTCCTCATGCGCGCGATCGAGCTCCCCGAAAATCAAAGGATCGAAACCGTCGACGCGGCGCTCGAGGGAGCGAAGGGCCCCGAAGCCGAGAAGAAGATCGACGCGTTGCTCGACAAGCTCTACGCGGGCACGAAGCTCGGCTCGCCTGAAGAGCGGCTTCGGATGTTCGACCTCTCGCGCGAGGACCTGCTCAAGGCGGGGGATTCGTTCGTCGATTTCGCCGTGAAGCTCGACAAGGAAGCGAAGGCGCTCGAGGACCGGGACAAGACCATGCAGGGCGCCCTCCAGCGCCTGAGCCCGCGTCTCATGGAGGCGTTCATCCTGTGGAAGGGGGGCAATCTCTATCCCGACGCGAACGGCACGATGCGCCTCACGTACGGAACGGCGAAAGGGTACAACCCGCGGGACGCCGTATCGTACCGATACATGACGTCCCTCGCCGGCGTCGTCGAGAAGAACACGGGGGAGGATCCGTTCGACTGCCCGAAGGAGCTTCTCGCGCTTCATGAGAGCCTGGACTTCGGCGCGTACGAGGACGCCGCGCTCGGCGACGTGCCGGTCGATTTCCTCTCGACCTGCGACATCACGGGCGGAAACTCGGGAAGCCCGATCATGAACGGCAAGGGGGAGTGCATCGGCGCGGCGTTCGACGGGAACTACGAGAGCATCTCGTCCGACTACCTCTTTATCAAGGAGACGACGCGTTCGATCAACGTCGATTCCCGCTATATCCTCTTCATCATGGACAAGATGAGCGGGGCGAAGCGGCTGCTCGACGAAATGAAGGTTCGATAGAGCTTCATGGGAATGTTCTACGCGCTTCTCACGGCGGTCATGTGGGCCGCCGCGATAATCTTTCTCAAGCGATCGGGGGAGACGATTCCCCCGTTCGCGCTCAATGTGTTCCGGGTGGGATTCTCGAGCATTCTGCTCGTGCCGACGGTCATCCTTGCGGGGCAGGAAATATTCGCTCCTGCCCCGCTCCACGATTACCTTATCCTTTTTGCGAGCGGCGTCGTCGCGATCGCGATCTCGGACACCTTTCTTCTCATGGCGCTCAACCGGCTCGGCGCCGGCATCATGGCGATCGTCGACTGCCTCTACGCGCCCTTCATCGTGTTCTTCGCCTTTATCATGCTCGGGGAGCGGCTCAGGGTGTGGCAGTGGGCGGGGATGGCGCTCGTGATCGTGGGGGTCCTTATCGCGGCGCGCCACGAGCCGCCCCGGGGGACCACGACGAGACAGATTCTTGTCGGGAGCCTCTGCGGCGTGATCGCGATGACGACCGTGGCGTTCGGCATCGTGCTCGCGAAGCCTGTGCTCGAACTCGAGCGTACACCGATTCTCTGGGCGACGACGATGCGCCAGATCGGCGCGCTCATCGTTATGATCCCCGCCGCGCTTATCATGCCGGAGCGGCGGGAGATATTCGGTCTGTTCCGGCCGACGCGGAGCTGGAAATTCACCGTGCCGGCCACGCTCCTCGGCTCGTACCTCGCGCTCATCTTCTGGATCGGGGGAATGAAGTACTCGCTCGCGGGCCCCGCGGCGATCCTCAACCAGACGAGCTCGATCTACGTCCTCATCTTCGCGTCCATCTTCCTCAAGGAGCCGTTCACCGCGCGGAAGGTCGTGGCGTCGATTCTCGCCTTGGGGGGCATCGCGATGGTGACGCTGGGGTAAGCTGCCTTTCCGACGTCCCGCGGCGCTTCTCGCGACGCCTCGGGCGCGGTCAGTCGACGCCCGCCCGCCCGCGCACTCCCCACGTACCGACGAGAAGAACGAGGAACGTGGCGATGATCGTCGGGGCCGGCGACCAATCCAGGCGAAGCGACAGCTCGAGTCCTCCGATGCATCCGATGACGCCGAAGAGCCATCCGAAGACGATCCTCCGCGCGGCGCCCCGGACCGCCACGGTCGCCGCCACCGCCGGTATGATGAGAAAGGCGAAGACGAGCAGCACGCCCGCGACCTTGACGGACGACGTCACGACGAAACCGAAGGTGGCGTAGAACACGAGGTCCCACGACCACAGCCGCATCCCTCTCCGTTTCGCCTCCCCGGGATTCTCGGTCACGAGGAGCAGCGGCCGCCGCGCGATCCAGTGGATGAGACCGACGCAGGAGTAGAGCGCGGCGATGAACAGGAGCTCCCGATTGGATACGGTAAGGATCGACCCGGCGAGCATCTCCTTTATCTCTTCGGTCCCCGACGCGGAACGCTCGAGGACGATCAAAGACAAGGCCATCGCTCCCGCGTAGGTGATGCCGATCAAAGCCTCGATCGGCATCCGTTCGTGGCTCCTGCGAAAGAGCACGAACAGGAGGGCTCCGAGCATCGTGAAGGCGAGCGATACGAGGTAGTTCTGAACGGGCAATCCATGTCCCCACCCGAGGAGAACGCCGACGCTCGAGCCGAGAGCGGCAACCTGCGCGAGCGACAGATCGATGAAAAAGATGCCGCGCCTCACGACATGGTACCCGAGGTACGTGTGGATGCCGGTGAGGATGAGGCACAGGGCGAGCGCCTTGAGCACGAAATGGTATTGAAGAATCATCATGGGGCCACCTCCCCGGCTATTTTGTCGATGATGTCGTCGAAGTGTCTCAGGTACGAGCCCGGCTTCGCGTCGTCGCACGAGGGCGCGAACTTGAGGACTCGTATGCCCGTTTCGCGCGCGAGGAAGCCCGGCGCCGCGTCGGGAAAGTACGGCTCCTGAATCAGTATCGATATGCCGTCCTTTTCGATCATGTCGACCAGTTCGGCGAGGTGCTTCCCGGTGGGCGGGATGCCCGGCAGCGGTTCGACGGTTCCGGCGATCGTCAGGTCGAATGCCGCGGCGAAATAGGCCCATGACGAGTGGTAGCCGAGCATTCTCCGCCCCTCAAGCTTCGACACCCTCTCCTTCCAGGCCGCGACGCGACCCTCGGTCTCAGCCTTGAAGCGCGTGAAATTATCTTCGTAGTACGCGCGATTGGCGGGATCCGCCTTCTCGAGCGCGGCGAGCACGTTCCCCGCGATAACGATCCCGTTCGACGGATCGAGCCAGTAGTGCGGATTCCCTTCGGGGTGTACGTCCCCCATGGAGGCATCCACCTTCCCGGACGGCTTCTGGAGCACTGAAATGCCGCTCGAGCAATCGACCACGAGAAGCCGCCCGTTCCGGGACCCGTCGATGATCTCATCTGCCCATTGATCGAGCGCGAGCCCCACTTTCAGGTAGAGCGCGGCCCGCGAGACCATGATCATGTACGAAGGCAGAACTTCGACGTAATGAGGATTCGCCGTGCTCTTGGCGATGGCGAATGTCTCCACCTTGTCGCCGCCGATGCTCGAGGCGATCGACGCGAGATCGGCGATCGACGCGGCGATTTTGATGGGCGCCGCGTGCAAGGGAGTCATTCCGATTACCATCGCCACTATCGTCGAGATGAAGAACGTCTTCATATGAGCACTCCTTTTATGCCGCATCCGATACCTCAGAACTGATGTGCCTTGTGTGGTCCCATGCTGAACAGCACTTGGAACGTGACGGCATGAACGTCCGAAGATCCCTCGGGCATGTATGTCTCATAGGTCAGGCGAAACAGAGTCGTCTCCTCCATGAGCGAAAAACCGACGAAGCACTTGAGGGCTTTGTCCGTCAGATTCTCATCCAACGGAGCCTGGAAGGTATCGTAAATGACCCCGGCGTCGTACCGTTGCCGGAACCTCAAATCGGCGAAAGCGTAGAAACCTGATCTTCGTGCCGTGGCGGTCCGCCCGGAGGCGGAATCGGCGACGCTTTGAAAGGTGTTGTAGAAATACTCCGCTTGTATGACGGCCCGTGTCTGGCTTGAAAACGAGATCTTCGTCTTGGCGTCCACGCCGTACACGTTGGTTTTCGTTTTCCACTGCACACTGTTCGTCCCGCGGGCCGCCGACGCTCCGATTTCGACGGGAACGTCTCCCCCGACGAGAAACGAATTGCTCCAGCGTGCGATCCATCCCGGAGCCGATTTCGTCTCTTCTGGATGGAACGAAGAGCCGCCGATGACGTCCGCCGAAAGAATCGAGGCCCAGCTCCCCGGGGTCGGCAGCAGTATGGAGACTTGGGCTCCCACGTCGTTGAACCCGTCTTCCCCGGGGAGCATCGCGGCGAGCACCCTCGGAGGCTCGATGAAAGGATATGTGTGTGGATGAGCAGGATTGAGCTTGCCGAAACCGATCCGGTACTTGCCCCCATTGAGAGAGTACCCTTTCGGCAGCCCCTTGTATATCGTGAGGTATGCCTCCTCAGTCTCCAACCCTTAATCGCCG
>JAPLKY010000249.1 GCA_026387805.1 Candidatus Krumholzibacteriia bacterium | reverse complement strand
GGTGGGCGAGATTCGAGACCTCGAGACCGCCGGCATCGCGGTCAAGGCGGCGCTCACCGGCCATCTCGTCCTCAGCACGCTTCATACGAACGACGCGCCGAGCACGATCAACCGAATGATCGACATGGGTATCGAGCCCTTCCTCGTCGCGAGCTCCGTGAACGTCATCATGGCCCAGCGGCTCGTGCGAAGGCTCTGCGCAAAATGCAAGTCGAAGGAGAAAATACATCCCGAGGCTCTCCGCGAGCTCGGGGTCACGTCGGACGACATATTCGATATATACAAGGCGGAGGGGTGCACGGCGTGCAGCAACACCGGATACTCGGGGCGGACGGGTCTCTACGAGGTCATGCCCATATCGGACGCCCTCCGGGAAATGATTCTGAACCGCGCATCGTCCTCCGAGGTCAAGGAGCAGGCCGTTCGCGAAGGCATGGTCACGCTCCGCGGGGACGGGATTCTGAAGCTGAAGGCCGGCGTCACATCGCTCCAGGAAGTCTTGAGGGAATCGGCAGCGTAATGGCGAGGCAAGGAGAGTAGAACATGCCCGACAATGGGGAAAAGGCACAGGCCGTTAACCTGCGAGATCTTCTCCAGGAGATGATCGACAAGCGCGCGAGCGATCTCCACATCACGGCGGGTATTCCGCCGATGCTGCGGATCGACGGCATTATCCGCCGCACGAACCATCCCGTCATCACGCCCGATGTGAGCAGACAGATCGCGTACAGCATCATCACCGAGGAGCAGCAGAAACGATTCGAAAACGAGAAGGAGCTCGATTTTTCTTTCGGCGTGCAGGGGCTCTCGCGTTTTCGCGCGAACGTATTCCAGCAGCGCGGCGTAACAAGCGTCGCGATCAGGCAGATTCCGTTCGAGATCCTCGATTTCAAGGGACTCGGGCTTCCGGCCGTCGTCGAGGATTTCTCGAAGAAGATGAAGGGGCTCATCCTCGTCACCGGGCCGACGGGAAGCGGCAAATCGACGACGCTCGCGAGCATCATCGACAAGATCAACAACGAGCGCCAATCGCACGTCATCACGATCGAGGATCCGATAGAGTACATCCACCAGCACAAGAAGTGCATCGTGAACCAGCGCGAGGTGCGCGCCGACACGGAGTCGTTCCAGAGCGCCCTGAAGCACGTGCTCAGACAGGATCCCGACGTGATTCTCATCGGCGAGATGCGCGATCTCGAAACGATGCAGGCCGCCCTCACGATCGCGGAGACGGGCCACTTGGCCCTGGCGACGCTTCACACGAATTCGACGTTCGAGTCGATCAACCGTATCGTCGATACGTTTCCGCCGAACCAGCAGTCGCAGGTGCGGGCGCAGCTCGCCTTCGTCCTCGAGGGAGTCATCACCCAGCAGCTCATCGCGCATCTGTCGGGGAAGGGGCGGGCCCTCGTGGCGGAAGTCATGGTGTGCACCCCGGCGATCAGGGCGTGCATCCGCGACGACAAGGTTCACCAGATCTACGGGCTCATGCAGGCCGGAACGAAATACGGCATGCAAACGATGAATCAGGCTCTTTTCCGCGCATACACGAACAGACAGATATCGCTCGATGAGGCGATGGTGTGCAGCTCCGACACGATCGAGCTCGAGCAGATGCTCGGCGAGCGCTCGAACGCCATGCACGCCGCCCGCAGTGCGAAGTAGCACGAAAGGGGAACGCGAATGTCTACGACGACCTATTTGTGGAAAGGGAGAACGCCGACCGGCGAGATGCTCTCGGGCGAGCTCGCCTCGGAAAACAAGCAGGAGCTCATCAATACCCTGCGCAAGCGCAAGATCATCATCACGACGATCCGCGAGAAACCGAAGGAGATCAAGCTGAGCATCGGTTTCGGCAGCCGCATCACGACGCGCGATCTCGGCGTTTTCACGCGACAGTTCGCGACGATGATCAATGCCGGTCTTCCGATGGTCCAATGCCTCGATATTCTCTCGAGCCAGATGGACAAGCCGGTCTTCAAGAAGATCGTGAGCGACGTCATGTACGACGTCGAGGCGGGTTCGACCCTCGCCGAGGCGCTCCGCAAGCAGCCCTGTTTCTCTGATCTCTTCGTGAACATGATCGAGGCGGGAGAGGCGGGCGGTATTCTCGACGTGATCCTCAACCGGCTCGCCGTGTACCTCGAGAAGGCCGACGCGTTGATGAAGAAGGTAAAGGGGGCAATGACGTATCCGGTGGTCGTGTTCTCCGTCTGTATCGGCGCGTCGATATTCATGCTCATCTTCATCATCCCGACGTTCGCCCAGATGTTCAAGGATTTCGGCGGCGAGCTTCCGATGCCGACCAAGATCGTCATGGGACTGAGCAACTTTCTGAAAGCGAACTGGTGGCTTCTCGCCGGTGTGGCCGTGGGCGCGACCATCGGTCTGCGGCGCTACTACAAGACCGAAAAGGGGCACTACCGGATCGATAAAATCGCGCTCAGGACGCCGATCATCGGCTCCGTCATCCGCAAGGCGGCCGTCGCGCGGTTCACGCGGACGCTCGGGACGCTCGTTTCGAGCGGCGTTCCCATCCTGAACGGCCTCGAGATCACCGCCCGGACCTCGGGCAACAAGGTCGTCGAGGAGGCCGTTCTCAAGACGCGGACGAGCATCAGCGAAGGCAACACGATCGCCGAGCCTCTCAAGGAGTGCGGCGTGTTTCCGCCGATGGTGGTCCAGATGATCGGTGTCGGCGAACAGACCGGTGCGCTCGACGAGATGCTCGAGAAGGTCGCCGATTTCTACGATAGCGAGGTTGATGCGGCGGTAAACGCGCTCACCTCGATCATCGAGCCCATCATGATCGTCGTCATGGGCGGCATCGTGGGCGGAATGCTCATCGCGATGTACCTGCCCATGTTCAAGCTGGTTTCGGTCGTTTCCGGAGGTTGATGGATGCGCTTCCTTTCGCGTGCAGTTCCCGTCGAGGCCGGCGGGAACCTGAGGAAGTCGACGGTCCTCCGATTCATCGGCGCCGCGCTCGTGATCGGCGCC
>JAPLKY010000343.1 GCA_026387805.1 Candidatus Krumholzibacteriia bacterium | reverse complement strand
TTCGTGGGTGCATCTCGACGAAGGGGCTTCGACGGAGAATGCGAATGCGCTCATCGCGGCGGCCGTTGCCCGATCGACCTGGCTCGAGCCGCTCGAGAAACGGGTCGTTCCCATCAATCCGCGGACGCTCGTCATCGGGGGCGGGATCGCCGGCATCCAGGCGGCGCTCGATCTCGCGGAGGCGGGGAAGGAAGTCGTCCTCGTCGAGCGCGATCCGTCCATCGGCGGGCACATGGCGAAGTTCGACAAGACCTTTCCGACCCTCGATTGCGCGGCGTGCATCCTCACCCCGCGCATGGTGCAGGTCGGCCAGCACAAGAACATCACGCTGCTCTCCTATTCCGAGCTCGCCGAGGTGAGCGGTTTCGTCGGCAATTTCAAGGTGAAGGTGCGCGAGAAGGCGCGCTACGTCGATCGGGAGCTCTGCAACGGCTGCGGGATGTGCTGGGAAAAATGCCCGGGCACGCGGGTGCCGCGCAAAGGCAACGTGCACGAGAAGCTCTCGCTGGGTCCCACGACGTCGATTTACATGCCCTTCATGCAGGCCGTTCCCGCGGTGCCCGTCATCGACCGGGATACGTGCACGTACTTTCAGAAGGGAAAATGCCGGACCTGCGAGAAGGTGTGCGAGCGCCGCGCGATCAAGTTCGACATGGAGGACCGGATTCACGAGTTCGAAGTGGGCAATATCATCATCGCCGCCGGACTCCAGACGTTCGATCCGTCCGTCATGAAGCGATACCGGTACGGAATTCTCCCGAACGTCGTCACCGCGCTCGAGTTCGAGATGATGAACTGCGCCGCGGGATCGACGAACGGGAAGATCGTTCTCGCGGACGGATCCGAGCCGAAGGCGATCGGAATCCTCCACTGCATCGGAAGCCGCGACAAGGAGTACCACGAGTACTGCTCGCGCGTGTGCTGCATGTACGCCCTCAAGTTCGCGCACCTCATCAAGGAAAAGACCAAGGCGGAAGTCTACAATTTCTATATCGATCTGCGTTGCTTCGGCAAGGGATACGAAGAGTTCTACGACAGGCTTCTCGGCGAAGACGTGCGGTTCATCCGCGGCAAGGTCGGCGAGATAACCGATATGCCGATCCACGTGAGCATCGGCAAGGACTGTTTTCTCATCGAGAAGCATCCGAAGCTCGGCCCCGTGTCGACCGCTACGGACGGGGTATTCATCGTCGGCGCGTGCCAGTCGCCGAAGGACATTCCCGACACCGTCGCGCAGGCTTCCGCCGCTTCGAGCGCGGTGCTCTCCATGATCATGCGCGAGAAGATCGAGATCGAATCGGCGACCGCGGAGATCGAGGAGGAGAAATGCTCCGGCTGCCGGATCTGCAACAATCTCTGCCCGTATCTCGCGATCCGTTTCGACGAAGAGAAGAAGGTGTCCGTTATCAACGAGGCGCTCTGCAAGGGATGCGGAACGTGCGTCGCCGCCTGCCCGAGCAACGCGATCAAGGCGAAGCATTTCAGCAACAAGCAGATCCTCGCCGAGATCGAGGGTATCCTGTCCTCCGTGTGAAGACCATCGAGTGAGAGGAATGAGGAATGGCGTTCGAACCGAGAATCGTGGGTTTTCTGTGTAATTGGTGCACGTACACGGGCGCGGATCTCGCCGGAACGGCGCGCGTCAAGTACAGCCCGAATATCCGCTCGATCCGCGTCATGTGCAGCGGCAGGGTCGATCCCATGTTCGTGATAAAGGCGCTCTATGAAGGCGCGGACGGCGTGCTCATCGGCGGGTGTCATCCGGGAGACTGCCATTACCAGGAAGGCAACTACAAGGCGCTCCGGCGCTATCTCATGCTCAAGAGAATACTCCCCGAGTACGGAATCGATGCCGGCCGCGTGAGGCTCGAATGGGTTTCCGCGTCCGAGGGGGAACGGTTCGGACACGTCGTCGACGAATTCACGGAGGAGATCCGGAAGCTCGGCCCGCTCAAGATCAAGGAATCGCTTGTCGAGAGCATGAAAACGGACGTCGCGCATCACGGCGAGGAACATCAGGCACCAACCGGAGAGGCGAGATGAAGCTCAAGATAGGGATTTACTGGGGCGCGGCGTGCGGTGGATGCGACGTCGCGATCCTCGATACGCACGAGAAGCTGCTCGAGATAGCGGACATGGCGGACATCTACCTTTGGCCAATCGCCATGGACTTCAAGTACAGCGACGTGCGCGCCATGAAGGACGGTTATCTCGATGCGGTGCTCTTCAGTGGAGGCGTGCGCAATTCGGAGAACGAGGAGATAGCGAAGCTTCTCCGGAGAAAGGCGAAAGCGATGATCGCTCTCGGCGCGTGCGCCCAGCTCGGCGGCGTGCCTGGGCTCGCGAACATGTACACGCGCGAGGAGGTCTTGAGGCGCGTATACCTCGAGTCCGAGTCGACGACGAACGAAAAGGGGATCATGCCGCTCGAGAGTTCGAAGGAGGACGGTTTCGATCTCGAGCTCCCGCGGCTCTACAATACGGTCAAGACGCTGAATCAGGTGGTCGACGTCGATTACACGATTCCGGGCTGCCCGCCGGCGTCGCTCCAGATCTATTCGGCGCTCGGGCTCATCGCGGACGACATGCTGCCGAAGAAAGGCTCCGTGATCGGCGCGGGAGATCGCGCCCTCTGCGACGAGTGCGCGCGGAAGAAGGGCGAAAAGACGATCACGCGGATCTACCGGACTCACGAGAAGCTGCCCGACGCGGAGACCTGCTTCCTCGAGCAGGGTTTCATCTGCCTTGGTCCCGCGACGCGTTCCGGCTGCGGATCGCGCTGCATCAAGTCGTGGACGCCGTGCCGCGGCTGCTACGGCCCGCTCGACGACGTCTCCGATCAGGGGATCAAGATGGTGAGCGCGCTCGCGTCCGTTATGGAGCCGAAAGAAGAGAAGGATATCAACGCGTTGCTGGATACGGTGGTCGATCCGCTGAGGACCTTCCACCGGTTCAGCCTCGCTTCTTCGATACTGAGGAGGAAAAAGGCATGAAGCGCATCGCGATCGACCCGATCAGCAGATTGGAAGGTCACGGGAAGATCACGATCTTCTTGAACGAGGAAGGCGCGGTCGAGAACGCGTACCTCCAGATCCCGGAGCTCCGGGGATTCGAGAAGTTCGTGGAGGGCCTTCCCGTCGAGGAGATTCCCCGGGTGGTCACGCGCATCTGCGGTGTTTGACCGGCCGCACACCACATGGCCTCGGGTAAGGCCGTAGATGCAGTATACAAAGTGAAGATTCCGGCGGCGGCGGCGAAGCTCCGTGAGCTCTACTACATGGCTCACTACATTCACAGCCACACGGCGCATTTCTACGCGCTCGCCGCGCCCGATTTCGTCGTGGGTCCCGATGCGCCTCCAGCCGAGCGCAACATTCTCGGGCTCGTGAACAAGGTCGGCATCGATATCGGCAGAGAGGTCATTCGCCAGCGCGAAATCAGTCAGCTCATCCAGCAGATGATCGGCGGCCGCGCGACGCATCCCGTCTGGAACCTTCCCGGGGGAGTGACGCGGCCCCTCGCGCGGGAGGATAGAGACAAGATACGGGCGTTCGCTCCGGGCCTTATCCAGTTCGGCGAGTTCGGCTTGAAGCTCTTCGACGATATTGTGCTCAAGAACAAGGTGTATCTCGACATCATCCTCGGCGACGGTTACGAGCTCGTGACGAATTACATGGGGCTCGTGGACGACAAGAACCGGGTCACGTTCTACGACGGCACGGTCCGCGTCGTGGACTGCGACGGACGCGAGCTCGATCGGTACCGCGCGCATGAGTATCTCGATCACGTCGCGGAGCACGTCGAGCCGTATACCTATCTCAAGTTCCCCTACCTCAAGAAGCTGGGATGGCAGGGGCTCAAGGAAGGCAAGGGGACGTCGATCTACCAGGCGGCTCCGCTCGCCCGCTTCAACGCGGCGGAGGGAATGGCGACGCCGAGGGCGCAGGCGGCCTATGAGAAATTCTATGCCACATTCGGCGGCAAGCCGGTGCACAAGCTCATGGCCATGCATTGGGCGCGATTGATAGAGCTTCTCTATGCCGCCGAGAGGCTC
>JAPLKY010000460.1 GCA_026387805.1 Candidatus Krumholzibacteriia bacterium | reverse complement strand
GATGCTCGCGAGCACGGTAAAGGTGGGTATCACGAACGCCTCGTGCCGCTTGACGAGCCGGCCGAGCTCCGGATCGAAGCCATCGTCGCTGAAAAGGTGCGCGAGGCCGTCGGCGCCCGCCTCGATCGCCTCGCGGGCTCCCTGCAGCGTCCCGATGTGCACGATCGCCATCTTGTTTCTCTTGTGCGCGGCCCGTATGACCGCGGTCAGGGTCGCCTTGTCGATCGTGGGCCATTTCGTCTTATAGGCGCTGCCGCCGTCATAGATGATCTTGATGAAATCCGAGCCCTCGGCGATGCGCGCATCGACGAAGCCTTGAGCCTCTTCCGGCTTCGTTATCGTCGAGATGTCGATCCCGTATTCCGTGCCGTGCCCTCCTGGCGCGGTGACGAGCGTTCCCCCCGAGATTATGCCGGCCAGGTTGTTCGCCAGTCCGGACGATTCCTGCTTCTTGAAGCCATTCACCGTCTCGATGACCGTGAACATGTCGACTACGGTCGTGACCCCGAATACGAGCGATTGCTCGAGCTGCTGCGCGCTCCAGGCGTGAACGTGCGCGTCGATGAGCCCGGGGAGGAGGGTCATTCCATCCCCCTCGATGATCTCCGCGTCCGCGGGGATGGAGACGCTTCGCCCTGCCGCCAGTATCTTCTGGCCGCGGATGACGACGGTGCCGTTCGGAATCACCCGCTCACCGTCGAAGACGCGCACATTTCTGATGGCGACCGGCTTCGCGGTTTCCTGGGCCGGCGCGCCGAACGCGAAGACCATGGTGCCCAAGAAGGCGACGACTGCCGACAAGCGCTTCATCCGAATTCGCGGGTTGCGATCCATTGAGCTGCTCATTTCGGAACCGTGGGTTTCGGGACAACCGCTTGCTAAGGCGTCCTTCTCGGCATCCTCGCGAGCTTTCCTCTTGCCTTCAGTTCCATCTTGCTCAGTTTCTGCTTCTGGCCCTTGTTCTTATCCTTCTTGCCCTTGTCTCCCATTGTGCACCTCCTTCTTCTTGGTCCGGTTTCACTATTCCTGCGGCCTGATAATCACCTTGATCGATTTCTTCCCGTCGGCGACGAGATGGAAGCCGTGGGCCGTCTCCTCGAGCGGCAGTCGATGGGATATCATATCATTGACCTCGACGCGGTGCGCGCGGAGGATCTCGATCGCTTGAGCGGTGTCGACGGGAGGGGCGGCATAGGTCGCGACGATCGCGATCTGATCTCGCCAGATCTCCGCGAGCGGGAGCGGCACGGTCGTTCCCGGCTCATGCGGCGCGAAGAGGAGCACCGTTCCGCCGCGGTCGACCGAGCGGAACGCCTGCTCGACGACGCTCGAGGCACCCGCGCTCGTGATGACGAGATCGAACAGTCGGGTGTCGTTCAGGGAAGCGAGCCTCTGCGGAGTAGCATCCTTCGCCGCGAGGGTCGCGTCGGCGCCGAAGCGCTTCGCCGCGGCGAGTCGCGAGTTATCGATGTCGGTCGAGACGATAGCGCCCGCTCCGAGCGCCCCGAGCGCCTTGACGAAGAGAAGCCCCGATATGCCGCTCCCGAGAACGAGGACGCTCGCGCCCGGCCTGAACCGCGCGACGCGCAGTCCGCGCAGGACGCACGCGAGCGGCTCGATGAACGTTCCCTCGTCGAACGAGATCTCGTCGGGGATCGCAAAGGTGCCGCGGTCGACGTTGATCGCCGGCACGCGGACGTATTCGCAGAAGCCTCCCGGATCGAAGTTCGTCGTGCGGAGCGTGTCGCAAAGGGAATATTGCCCGGCGAGGCAGTAGCGGCATGCGTTGCACGGAACGTGGTGCGCGACGGTGACGCGGTCGCCTTCCGCGAATCGGCGCACCTTCTTTCCGGCCTTCGCGACGGTGCCCGCAATCTCGTGTCCGAGCACGAGCGGCGCCTTCGCGAGGCGATACCACTCCATGACGTCGCTGCCGCAGATGCCGCTCGATTCGATGCGGACGAGAAGCTCGTCGTCGCCGATCTTCGGAACCGGCCGCTCCTCGATGCGGATATCCTGATTGTTATAATAGACCGCCGCGCGCATCGTTTCCTGTTTCGGCTTTTTCGTCATGCGAACGGACCTCCCGCGCGGGCGCCGACGCTAGTTTCTCGTCGCCTTCAGATCGTCGAAGAGCTCGAGCGCCTTTGTGACCGTGGCCTTTTCGTGCACGATGGCGCGCACGGCCTGAATCGCCGCGACGGGATGCTCCGACTGCCATATGTTGCGTCCCATGTCGACGCCGATGGCGCCGCGGTTGATCGCGTCGTAGGCGAGCTGAAACACGTCGCTCATCGTGTCGAGCTTGGGGCCGCCCGCGATGACGACGGGCACCGGACACCCACCGACCACCTTCTCGAACTCCTCGCAGTAGTACGTCTTTACGAAATGCGCGCCGAGCTCGGCGGCGATGCGGCAACTCAGCGAGAGAAATCGCGCGTCGCGTTTGCCGAGCTCCTTCCCGACCGCCGTCACGGCGAGCACCGGGATGCCGTACGTCTCGCCCTCGTTCACGAGGTCGGCGAGATTCATGAGCGTATTATGCTCGTAGTCGGTTCCGACGAAGATCGAGAGCGCGACCGCCGCGACGTTCAGGCGAATCGCCTCCTCGAAGGTCGTCGTGATCGACTCGTCGGCCAGCGACGGTCCGATGATGCTCGTTCCCCCCGAAACCCTGAGCACGATCGGCGTCTGCGTTTTCGGGTCGACCGAGGTTCTGAGAACCCCGCGCGTCGGCATGAGGGCGTCCGCATATTGGATGATCGGCGCGATCGTCGCTCGTGGATTCTCGAGCTTCGACGTGGGGCCGAGGAAATAGCCGTGATCGACGGCGAGCATGACCGTGTGCCCCGTTTCGGGCTTGATGATTCGCGCGAGTCTGTTTTGAAGTCCCCAATCCATGGAATAACCCCCTGCGGTGGCCGGTAAAATGATGTATCGCAAAGGTACGAGTATAGGAGCGCCCGGAGCGCGCCGTCAAGGTCGAATTCCCCTGCGCCGGCTCACGATAGAATCTCGCTCGGACGCGGGGGGACAGGTTCGGCGCCGCGCGCCCCGAAGCGCTTGTTCAGGGCGATGACGTAGATCGCGACGACGAGCGAGGCGGCTCCGAGCAGGAAGAACGGCGTGTGGATTCCCCACGCGTCCGACATGAATCCCGCGGCGAAGGTGAAGCTGGCGTTCCCGATGATCTGGACGATCGCGTTCATGCTGAACGCCGCGGTCCGGTTCTTCGCTTTCGCGACGCTGCCGACGAGTGTGAGAAGCG
>JAPLKY010000435.1 GCA_026387805.1 Candidatus Krumholzibacteriia bacterium | reverse complement strand
GAAAAAATCGTCCTGCACGATGTCGATGCCGACCGGCGACATCCCCTCTCGCGCGAGGAGGAACAGGTTGTAGCCCCACCCGCAGCCGGCATCGAGGGCGCGTCCTCCGGGCGTCCCGCGCAAGAGCCCCGTGACTTCCCGGTAGCGCCTCCTGCTCAGGTACGACCGCGCCCGGGAACCGAGAAACCAGTTGCGCAGCAGATCGGGGAACCTGTCGTCGGGGATGCCGGCCGGAATGACGGGCTCCGCGAGAGCACGCTCTTCTCTACGACCGTTTCGAGAACGACCGATGCGGGGCTTCATCATTCTCCCGCCTCTTCCGCCCGCTCGAGACGATAGAGCACGTATATGACCGGCTCGGGTTTCCTGATGCCGAGGTTGGGCACCTCCCCCTTCATGACGGGTTCAAAGCGCACGCCCTGGATGACGGAGCCCGAGAAGCGCTCGGGAAACGCGCTGCGATCGACGAGATAATCCGGACCGAAACGGAGATAGAGCCCCTCTTCGATGATTCGATCGACGTCGATCTCCCTCCTCATGCGATTGATCTCGGGCGTGACGAGACCGCCGAGATCGAGAACCCGCCGATGCGAGTAGTATCCGATCACCCCTATATCGGGAGAGGCGACGACGGCATCCGCCGGAGTGTTCTTCTCGAGCCAGCGCCCCATGCCGCCGAGCATCGTCTCGAGCGCCTGCGAGAAGGCGCGCGTCGAGGGAACGACAACGACCTCATATACCACGACGCTCTGCAGTATGGCGAGCGACGCGAGGATCGCGATCGCGGCGCGCCGCATCCTCGCGCTCGCCACGGCCTCGGCGATGAGCTTCCGCCAGGCCGTCGTGCCGAGCACGATCACCGCGGGAGCGATCGGCACGAGGTATCTCGAGAGCACCTGAAAATCGAGCACGACGTATGCGACGGGAAGCGCGAACACCCATAGCAGCATAAGGAGAACGTCGGGTTCCTCGCGCAGGTTTCCCGATTCCGATAGATACCATCCGAGAGAGCGGCGGCGGAGCGCGCCCGCGGCGAGGCCGGCCAGAAGGGCGATCCATGGGAGAAGTATGGTCGCGCCCATGATCCGCGCGGGGATAAGAGCGCGCCGCAGCATGAGCGGCGAAAAGTCGATCGCGCCCTGCTTCGCCCCCGCCGTGAGGGGGAAGAAGCTCCCCGTGTGCCGATGGATGATGAAGAGCCACGCGGCGAAGAGCGGAGCGAACACGAGGAGGAACGCGAATCGACGCGCCCCTCCCTTCGCATGGAGGAACGCCGCCGCGGCGAGCGGAACGAGGAGCAGGGCTTCGGGGCGCGAAAGCGCGGCGAGAAAGAGCGCGGCGCCGAGAAGCGCCGAGCGCCCCGCCGACCGTGCCGCGGAACGCGCGAGCGCCAAGACGACGAGCGTCATGAAGACGGCGAACGACGTCTCCATGCCGACGGCGCTCCACCGCACGAACCACGCCTCCGAGGCGAGCATGAGGGCGGCGGCTGTCGGAGTCCACGGCCTTCCGCCGGCGACCGCCGCGATCCGGTATATGAGGACGATCGACGCCGCGGCGAAGAGCCATGAAAGAACACGGCACCAAACGAGAAGATCGGCGCCCGCCCGCGCGAAGAGCGCGAGGATCCCGACCCAGAGCGGGCTCGTCGCGCCGTATGTCGGATCCCCCCTGTTGAAGGAGAGCTCTCCCGCCGCGGCGAGGTTCCTCGCGTACTGGAGGTGAATGAACGTGTCGTCGACGACCGCATCGCGGAGCGGCAGGAGAAGCATGGCGAACAGAACCGCTCCCAGGGCTACGTTTCGAATGTCTTCCCGCTGCATCTTTCTCCTATCAGCTTCTCGAGAAGTCCGCTCAGCCTCTCCGCCTCGGCTCTCCGCGAGTATCGCGGAACGCCGTCAACGGAATACGCGCTCTCGAGCGTGCCGTCGAGGTAGCGCCCGTACATGGTCTCGATCGCCGCCGCTATCTCGTCCGGTCTGTCTATTCGAGGCGTCTCTCCGCGCCGGAGATCCCGCACGATATCCGACGCCTCGCCTTCGGGCGCGACCGCGAGAATGGGGCGCTTCGCCCCGATGTACTCAAAGAGCTTGGCAGCCCCCGAGATCGAAGCGCTTCACCCATTCCTCGTTCGCCGATTCGCGGGGGCCGATGAAAACGACCCGCATGGCCCGCGCCGCGGCGGGAACGCGCCGCGCGAACGCGGCGAGCCCCTCGAGAAAAGGCCTCGTGCTGCGCCCGAGGGTGAGCATCCCGCAGTGCGTGACGGTGAAGGGATCCGCCGGGGGACGCGCGCCGGGCTCCCGCGCAAAATCCTCTTCGTCGAAGCCGTTCGGAATGCGCTCGATCCTGCACCCGGGATACCGCTCGCCGAGCATCCGCTCATGGGCCTCGGTCGTCACGAGCACGAGATCGGCGCGCGAGACGGAGCGCTCGAGACGCTCGTGCAGCGCCCGATGGAGCGGCGTCGGCGGTTCTCGCAGACGGAGGTTGAACCACGGATCCCGGAAATCGGCGACCCACGGAATTCCGGACACGCGGACGACGCGCCGGGCGACGAGATGCGAGCTGTCCGGCGGGCTCGTCGAATACACGACGTCGAAGCGTTCCTCGCGGCAGAGCCTCTCCGCCTCGCGCGCCGCAAAGGGCACCCATCCCACGTAGGTGTCGGGAACGAGGAAGAGCTCGCCGAGGCGCCTGAGCGCGGCGAAACCGCCCGACGATCGACGCGACGAGACGCGCGCCGGACCGCCGCGAAACGAACGCAGGAATCGAAGCCCCGAGAGGGAATCGGTCCGCACGACCCGCACCCCTGGAGGTATCTCCTTTTCGAGCCCCGGATCGGAGATCCAGAACTCGCCGGGACGAGGCGTCACGACGGTGACGCTCCAGGAGAGACGGGAAAGATACTTGACGAAGGAGAGCGGCCGGTACACGCCGCCCCCTCCCGCGGGAGGAAAGAAATTGATTATCATGAGGATCTTCGGCACGTTCAACGCTCCGCCGCGGAGAGCATCCACGCGGCGATCCTCCTCCCCGCCTTGATCTTCACGAGGTCGATGATCTGCTCCTTTTCGTCCTGATCGAACACCCGGAGCCGCGCGATGATGAAGCGAGCGGCGAACGGCGCCGCCGCGACGAAGACGAGCGACGCATAGAGAGGCACGCGCGATGTCGCGAACATGCCGCACGGGACGACGACGGCGAGCGCGGCGAGGAGCCGGCCGATCCGCGAGCCGATCCCCCCGAAGAATCCCCCGCGTTTCGCGAGCAGGATGGCCGCCGCCATCTGGATGATCGACGCGAGCACCTGGGAGACCGCCATGCCTTCGACGCCCATCGCCGAAACGAAGATGAAGAACGTGCCGAAGTAGCCCGCCATCCACAGGAAATCGCAGATGACCGCCCATTTGATGAAATGGAGCGAACGCATCGTGGCCATGAGAGGCGCCGAGACGGCCGCGAGGGGCACGGTGGGCAGAAGGATGAGCAGAATCCGGTACGAAGCCACGTACGACTTCCCCGAGAGCAGAATGATCACATCCCGCCCGATCACGGCGAAGAAAGCCGTGCAGAGGAGCGCCGCGGCTACCATTCCCTTCGTGAAAAGCCCGATTCTCCCGGAGATATCGTCCCATCTGCCCTCCTCGTACACCCTGGTGATCTCCGGCTGCGCGGCGAGAATGGGAAGACCGAGGAAACGCTTGATCAGGACGTCGACGCGCGAGGCGACGTGAAAGAGCGAGATCGAGGCCATGGGAACCACCGAGGACATAACGAAGCGGTCGACGTCGGTGAACGCGAGCGCGACGATGCTGAGGCAGAACGAACCGGCCCAGTAGGAGAACAGATTGGGGACGACGATTCCCTCGGGGGCCGCGCCCGCGGGGGGAGCGCCCCGGCGCGATCGCCTCACCAGCACGGGTATCCCGGCCGCGAACACGCCGAGATTGAGCACGAACATCGCCGCAAAGAGCATCTCGACCGTGAGGCGATCGCGCTCGACGATCATGTACGCGGTGAAGGCCGCGAGGTAAACGATCTCGAGGAGCATCTGGAGACGCATCTCGCGGAGTCCGTTGAAACCGCCGTAGAGGAGCATCTTGAGAGCCAGCGTCACCGACGAGAGCGCAAGCCACGCGACGATCTCGCGCGACGCGATGAGCCCGCGCACCCCCGAGGGCATGAGGCGCTCCCAGAATCCCGACGCGAAGTAGAGCGCCACCCCGAGCGCGGCGACGACGGCGCTCGAGAGGAAGAAGATGAAGAGCGCCTTTCCCGCCTCGCTACGCGCCTCGAACGTGGGGAAGAATCTCACGAGAACCTGCGGCAGACCGAGCAGGATCACCGCTCCGAGCAGGAGCGAAAATCCCCTGAGGGCCAAGAACAACCCTAAATCGTCCCCGCTCAGGAAACGGGTCAGGATCGAGAGCTGGGCGAGAGTGAAAAGGACGCTCGCGGCCCCGCTCACCGTGAGAAAGATCGTGTTCTCGGCGATCTTCGACCGGGTCACGCGCCGCTCCTTCCCCGTGCGAGAGCCCACCAGCGTTTCCGCGACGTGATGACGGGATAGCGATGCTCGCGCCCCCCGAGCGATTCCTTGAAGAAGAGAATGCCCCGGTTGCCTCCGCTGCTTCCGAGGTTGAAGACCCGGCAGCCTCTCAGGCACGCCTCTTCCATGGCGCTCTTTATGAGAATGGCGCCCGTCTCGAATTCTCGGGCTCGTTCCGTCATTCCTCCCTGCCAGGCCTGCGCCATCTCGCCATGATAGAAATCGATATGCCCTCCGAGGAGATCGTCATGGAGGAATGCACCCCAAAAGATGACCTCCCCACCGCGGCGTCTGAAGAGCTCGAGAAACAGGCGCGCGGGATACGGGTGGACTCCTCCCCAGGAGCGCGATTCAACGGCGTAGATGGCGTGAAAACGTCGCACCTCCTCTTCCGTTTCCAAGCTCCGCACGACGACACCCGCGTCGAGACCGCGCCGGGCGAGCTGGCGGCGCTTGCTGCTCCATTGCGCGTTCCATACCTCATCGAATCCCTTTTCCAGGGAGACGAGCCGGCACTCTTCCATCACGACGCCGGTACCGCGCGGAGCTCGCGCCGGCGGTCCCCCCCGGAAGAGAACGGCTCCCGCCTCGAGGCACCCGGGAGCCCGGGCCAGGCGGAGAAACTCCGCGAGAAGCGCCTCGCGGACGCGGTCATCCCGCGCGAGCGGCTCGCCGTACGTTCCGAAGGGGAGAGACCAGAGATACGAGAAAGGCCCCCGCGCGATGCGCACCGCCGGCATCACGCCGACGAGAGCGCCCGCCTCGCGCGCGGTGAGCCAGAGAACTCTGAAATCGTCGAACGCTTTTTCAAGGGAATCGAGCCATGCGGCGTTGTGGAAAAAGGTCGCGCCGGGGACGGAGCCGATGAAACGTTCAAGCTCCTCGCGCGGGGGACGATGTTCGAGCTCTGCCTTCACCGGTTCCTCATCGCGCCTTTGATTCATGCGGGTCGTCCGGACTCTCATCCGGCGCGCCGAATCCCGGAATCAGGTCGGCGAGGCACTGAAGCACCTTCTCCTGCCGGCCCTTTCTCGCCACCGAGATGAGCTTCTCGATTCCCTCATCGATCCCCTCGGGGACGGGATTGGTGGAGCGGGCAAGAAGAATCTTCTCCTCGCCGAGCGGCAGGAGCTTCTCGTCGGCGGCGACGAGCTGCTCATGGAGCTTTTCCCCCTCGCGCAGGCCGGTAACGACGATCGGGATCTCCGTTTCGGGCACGTATCCCGCGAGGATAATGAGATCCTCGGCCATCTCGAGGATATTGAGCGGTTCCCCCATGTCGAGGATATAGGTCTCCCCCCCCTTGCCCACGACCGACGCCCTGATAACGAGAAGGGCGGCCTCCTTGACCGTCATGAAATATCTGGTCGCGCGCGGATCGCTGACCGTCACGGGGCCGCCGCGCCGTATCTGCCTCAGGAAGAGGGGAACGACGC
>JAPLKY010000440.1 GCA_026387805.1 Candidatus Krumholzibacteriia bacterium | reverse complement strand
GCGGGAACTCTCGTCGATTTCCATCGCCCCGAATGATCGGGATTAGTGCCCGCGGAATCAAGGGAAAATACGGCGAATGCGGGCTCGCCGGCTCGATTTCCCGCCCGCGGCCGGCGGCATCGCCGACGGCGCTTCCGCCTTGACATCTGCCGGCCAAGGGCGATATATTCCCGTGAGTCGTTTATCAAAGCCTCATGGTTTCAAAATATTTGAAGGTCAGAGCCGGGCGGCAATCGGGCATGGAGAGTATGGACGACAAGAAGAACGAACGGGTTCTCCTCGTGGACGGCTCGAGGCTCATCATCGAATCGGCCGTGCTCGCCGGGGCGGAGGTGTTCGTCGGCTATCCGATCACGCCGGCGAATCTCCTCTATCTCGATTCGCGCCGGCGGTTTCCCATGATGTTTCCCGCGCCCGACGAGATCAGCACCCTTCAGTGGATGAGCGGGTTCTCCGCGGCGGGGAAATATCCGGTCACGGCCACGAGTTTCCCCGGCTTCGCGCTGATGCTCGAATCGATCAACATGGCGTACATGATGGAGCTTCCGATGCTCATCGTGCTCGCGCAGAGGCTCGGGCCCAGCACCGGCTCGGCGACGACCGGGGCGGAAGGGGACGTCATGCTGCTCCGGGGAGCCATCTCGGGAGGGTATCCGTTCCCCGTGTTCTCCGTCTCCTCCCCCGTCGATTGCTGGAACCTCACGGCGAAGGCGATATCGGCCTCGCTGAAGATGAGAACGCCCGTCGTGCTGCTCACCTCGAAGGAGCTTGCCATGACCATGTCCACCGTGAACGCCGACGACCTCGAGAACGTCGAGCGCGCCCGGTGGGAACTTTCTTCCGGCGAAGGCTACCTGCCTTACCGGCGGACCGAGAGCCTCGTCCCTCCCTTCGCGCCTCTCGGAGACGGCCGCTTCCAGGTGAGGTTCAATGCCTCGACGCACGACGAAACGGGCCTGATCAGAAAGACCGACGCGGCGGCGCTCTCGAACACGACGAGATTGAAAGAGAAGGTGGAGAAATGGATGAGCGACTACACCTTCTACGAGCTCGATGAAGAGCCGGGCGCCGGGAAGCTCATCGTGAGCTACGGAATCACCTCGGGCGCGGCCCGCGAGGCGCTCGGGACCCTGCGAAAGAGCGGAGAGAAAGTATCTCTCCTGATTATCAAGACGCTCCTCCCCGTGCCGCCCGCCGTTATCGAAATCATGTCGCGCTTCGACCGCGTTTTCATCGCCGAGGAGAATCTCACCGGCCTCCTGTGCGAGATCATCTACGGCGTTTCGGGAAGACCTTCCGTGAAATCGATCGGCAAGATCGGCACGATGATCACTCCCCGGGAGATCGTGGACAGGGTGGTGGAGTCATGACCTTTCTCGCATCGATGAAGCAGCCCTATTGCCCCGGTTGCGGCTATCACCTCATCACCTCGCAGATCGCGAAGGCGCTCGAGAAGCTGAACATCCAGCCGCTCGACGTCGTGATCTCGAGCGACATCGGCTGCGGCGGACTCATCGACGCGAGCTTCAACACCCATACGATCCACG
>JAPLKY010000084.1 GCA_026387805.1 Candidatus Krumholzibacteriia bacterium | reverse complement strand
GCCGCCGTGGGCGTCGACGATCTCATCGTCGTCGTCGAGGGGAAGACGATTCTCGTGTGCAAGCGGGGGGAGAGCCAGCGCGTTCGCGAGATCGTCGACCGCTTGGGAAAGAAGCGGCGGCAGAGAATTCGATAACGGACTTTCCGATTTGGCGACTGAAAGAAGGAGGTACGAATGTTCGCGAAGAGAGCTCTCCTGTTCATTCTGATCGCGGGCTGCGTCGTTGCGATGGTTTCGTCCTGCTCGCGCGAGAAAAAGGACGGCGACCTCAAGGTGAAATCCGGACTCGCCGCGAGAGTCGGCGATATCAAGATCACCGAGGATTTCATGCTCCGCACGTTCGAGGAGCTTCCCGACAACCAGAAGAGTCAGTTCAAGGGACCCGACGCGCAGGCGAAATTCGTCGACCGGCTCATCGAGCAGCATCTCCTCTACCTCGCGGCGCTCGACGCGAAGATGGATAAGAGCGAGGAGATTCAGGAACGGCTCAGATGGGTCACGATGAATATCCTCGTCGCCGAGTATTTCTCGAAGAAGATATCGGAGAAGATCAAGGTCGAGCCGAAGGAAATCGAAGCGTACTATGCTTCCCACCCGCAGGAATTCGTTCAGGCGCCCGTTATGCGCGCCCAGTACATCTTCACGGCCGACAGCCTCAAGGCCTTGAAGTTGAAGAAACGCGTCGCGCAGGGGGAGATCTTCACGAAGCTCGCGGCCGCCGAGTCCGAGGATAAGGCGACCTCCGCGGCGGGCGGCGACGTCGGCTACTTCAATCCGGGAGGCTACATCAAGGGAGTCAGCGATACCGAGGGGTTCAGCAAGGCGGCGGAGAAGCTCGATTTGGGCGTCGCGAGCGGGATCGTGCGCCTCCAGAATGGATTCGCCATCATGAAGGTCACCGAGAAGAATCCGCAGAAGACGCAGACCCTGGATGAAGCCCGGCGGACGATCGAGGCCAAGCTCCAGATGCAGAAGACGGAAGAGGCGTTCAAGGCGACCGTTGAGGAGCTCAAGAAGAAGTACAAGCCGGAGAATTACGTCAGGGAGCGGCTCGATAAGACGACGCGAACGGCCGAAGAGCTCTGGGAGATGGCTCAGATCGAGCCCGATGCGCGGAATCGCATCCAGTTCTATCGCGATATCGTGAATCTCTATCCGACTCACAAGAACGCCGCCGAGGCGCTCTTCATGATCGGATTCACCTACGCCGAAGAGCTCAAGGACTTCGTTCAGGCGCGACGGACCTTCGACGAGCTCAAGCAGAAGTATCCCCAGAACCCGATGCTGGAATCGGCGAAATGGATGAGCGAGAACATGGAATCGGAAAATCAGAAACTCGAGACGTTCGAAGGCGTGCAGAAACGCATGGAAGAAGACAAGGCGAACAAGACGGAAGGAATCAAGTAGGAATCGCGATGGGGCTCATCGACGTGTCCGTGCGCGGGATCGCGCTCGATCAGGAGCGGCGGCATCCGGTCGTTCTCCTCGCGGTGGAGGACGAGGATGAGATTCTCCCGATCTGGATCGGCGCCGCCGAGGCGACGGCGATCTTCACGGCGGTCGCCGGCAAGTCGTTCGAACGGCCCATGACGCACGATCTCCTCAAGATCGTCGTGGACGTGCTCGGCGCGACGGTCGAACGGATCGAAATCACGGGTCTCCAGGCCGAAACCTACTTTGCCCGCATCGTGCTGAAACGCGAGGAGGACGTTTTCTACGTCGACGCGCGGCCGAGCGATTCGATCGCCCTTGCGCTGCGCGCCGGGGCGCCGCTCCTCATCGACCGGGATCTGTTCAACGCGCACAAGCGGAACATCGATCTCGGTTCCGACGAGGACGACGTGCGCAAACGTCTCAAGGAGCTCGATCCGGGGAGCTTCGGGGATCTCGACGCATAGGAGGAACAGGTGATAGAGCCCTTTCAGGGAATGCAGCCGTCGATCGGCGACGACGTGTTCGTCGCGGCAACCGCGCAGGTGATCGGCGACGTGGAAATCGGCGATTGCGCCAGCGTTTGGCACGGGGCGATCGTCCGCGGAGACGTCCGGCGGATCCATATCGGTGCGTACACCAATATCCAGGATCTCTGCGTCTGCCACGTGACGACGGGCGGCCCCGATCTCGTGATCGGGTCGCGGGTCACCGTGGGCCATCGGGCCATCCTGCACTCGTGCACGATCGGGGACGGATGCCTCATCGGCATGGGCGCCGTCATCCTCGATGGAGTGAAGATCGGCGGCGGCAGCATCGTGGCCGCGGGGAGCGTTCTCCTCCAGGGGCTCGACGTTCCTCCCCGATCGCTCGTGGCCGGAGTTCCCGGCACGGTGAAGAAGACGATCGATTCCGCCGCTTCCGAGAGGCTCGCCGGGAAAGCGGAGGAATACCACGAGCTGGCGCTCGCGTATCTCGGCAAACGGCGATTCGAACGTCCGGAGAGGCGAACATGAAACGGACCGCGGAATGCCGCATGATCCTCGCCGCGGCCCTTCTGCTGGCTGCGTCGCTGCCCGCGAGCTCCCAGGAAGGAGCCAAGGATCAGGCGAAAACGGCGGAGGCCGCGTCCCGCCGCCGGATCGGCGTTCTGTGCCCGGTCGAGGGGCGCTTCGCCACGCTCGGCGAGTCGTTTCTGCGCGGCGCGTCGGTCGCGCTCAAGGAAGCGCGGCTCAAGGGGATCACAAACACCGATCTCGTCGTCGGAGACACGCGCGGCAATCCCCTCGAGTGCCGTTTCGTCGCCGAACGCCTCATCAACGAGGAGAACGTCGACGCCCTCCTCGGAGAGGTGCTCAGCTCCTCCACGATCGCGGCCGCCCAGGTCGCGGAGGTTTCCGGGACCGTGCTTCTTTCTCCCGTGGCGACCGAGGAGGGGATAGGCGAAATCGGGGGATGGGTCTTCCAGACGACAACCTCATCGGAGGTCGAGATCACCGCTCTCGCCAGGATGGCCTGCGGTCGGCTCGGGCTCAGGCGAATCGCGTTTCTGTCTTCCGACGACCTTTCGTCGCGCCGCGTCGCGCGCCTCTTCGGTGACGAGGTCGAGCGGCTCGGCGGGGAGCTCGTGATCGCCGAGTTCTATTCCGAGGGAAGCACCGATTTCGCCGAATCGATCGGACGCGTTCGGGCGGCCGATCCCGAAGCGCTCTTCATCGCGTCCGGCACGGAGGATCTCATCCTCATCCTGCCGCAGCTGTCCTTCCAGGAATTCGGCGCGCAGCTCCTCGGAACGAGCGCATGGAATTCGAAACGGCTCATCAGGATGGTGGGGAGGGATCTCGAGGGCGCGCTCTTTCCCGCCGATATCGATCAGAGCGCAGGCGAGCGTCTCTTCACGAGCGCGTGCGCTCTCGTGAAGGAACCGGTCGGGGAGATCAATCAGGTGGTCATCGGAGGCTACCGGGGGACGAGGCTTCTCATCGAAGCGCTCGCGAAATCCAAATCGGGAGGGGCACCCCTGAAGGAAGAGATGTCCCGTCTTTTCGAGAAGAGACGGCACCCGTTCCTCGATCTCGTTGCGGGCGAGGGCATCCTGTTCTACACGGTGAGAAACGAACGGGCCGTGGAATACGGTCTTCTCAAGACGGAACGCTAGCGGCGCAGCTGAAATTTCACGAGAAAGCTCACCCAGAAGGAAACAGGTTTCCCCCCTTCATGGACCGGTTTGAAGAGAAACTGCTTCACCGCGTTGAGCGAAGAGGTTTCGAAGCTCACCGAGCCGTAGGAGGAGCGCACGTATGCCTCGTTCACGGTGCCGTCCTTCGCGATGTATGCCTCGACGAGGACGTATCCCTCTTCGGCCGAGAGAAGGGCGTCGGCCGGGTATTCGGGCTTGACCATCTTGAGGATGACGTAATCCTCGCGGTAGGGAGCCGCCGCGCGGGAGGCGTAGGTGCGATAGGCGAAATCTCCCGGCATCTCGAGGGAGATCTGCTGCTCGCGCCTTCGTTCGGCGGGCCTCGGCGCCGGTTCGTTTCCTTTCGCGCGCTTCGGCTTGTCTTCACCCTCGATCAGGACATCCTGAACGACCATCACGCGCCTCTCGTGGGACGCGACCCTTACCGGCGCAATGCGGTTGTCGATGATCGATATCTCCGACTCGAACTTCGGCGGTCCCTCGTAACCGAGCGAGATGGCGTCCTTCAACACCTCGATGCGCGCGAGGGTCACGAGAGCGAGAAAATGGGCGAGAATCACGATGGGGAGGATGAGCATGAGTCTCTTGCGCATCCGGCGATCATGCTCGTTGATTTTCCCCATGCGGTGCGTCCTCTTTCCCTTGCTTCTAATATCGTACGACGCTTTTGGCGCTGTCAAGCGCGGGGTGGGGAGGCCTGGCGAGGTCCGGTCGCCGGATCAGGGTATCTCGACGACGAGCGTCGACTCGTTCGGGAGAATCGTCTTCGGAAGAAGCGCCGATCGTCCATCGACCAGGCGCACCGTCACGAGATGGATCCCCGGATCGACGAAGCCGAATGACGCCGAGCCGAATTCGTCGGTCGTGTGAGTGGAGAGCCGGTCGAAGTCGACGGTCGCCCCGGCCGCCGGCGCGCCCCGGGAGACCACGTCCACCGTGAAGGCGCCGGCGACGATTCCTTCGTAGCCGAAATGGCCCGCGATCGCCACGAGCATCCTCTCCGCTTCGAAGCGGAGCCACGGTTCGCCGCTCATCGCGGCTTGGCGCGCGGCGAAGTCGATCGATCCGGTGTAGATCTCGCATGCGGGGCACGCCGTCTGCTGGAGAAATGCGTCCGCCCATTCCCC
>JAPLKY010000245.1 GCA_026387805.1 Candidatus Krumholzibacteriia bacterium | reverse complement strand
ACTGGGAATCGCCAGGTGATTCATACTTAATTCGTCCAATTGCATTCCCAAAAGAATCAGACAACAAAGAGGATCTCCCGCCATTTCTCCGCACATGGCCACACGAATTTTTGCTTTATGAGCTTGATCCACGATTCTTTTGATTAACCTCAAAACAGCGGGATGCAACGGTTCGTAAAGATATGTAACTCTTTCGTTGGAACGGTCAATCGCGAGCGCATACTGAATCAAATCGTTGGTGCCGATACTGAAATAATTGACTTCCTGCGCAAGCTGATCGGCAATAACCGCGGCGGCTGGCACTTCGATCATCGCCCCAATGTCCATCCGGTCGGCAATCGTCACCCCCTGGGTCAAAAGCTCCTGACGGGTCTCTTCCAGTAACCGCTTGGCTTCACGGATCTCTTCGATGCCGGAAATCATCGGGAAAAGAATTTTAACTCTTCCAAGAGCACTCACACGCCAGATGGCCCGGAGCTGCGTTTTGAAGATATCCTTCCGCGCCAGCGTGAACCTGATCCCCCGCCAACCCATGAACGGATTCGCTTCCTTGAGATCGCCGACCCAACGCGCGATCTTGTCGCCGCCGACGTCAAGCGTGCGGATGATGACGGGGTCCGAGGGCATGCGCTTCACGACGCTCGCGTAGTAGCGGTACTGCTCCTCCTCGCCCGGAAGGGTCGCTCGCGTGATGAAGAAGTATTCGGTGCGGAAGAGCCCGATGCCCCGCGCCCCGTGACTGATGACGTCGTCGACCTCGGCCGCGTTCTCGATATTCGCCGAGAGCTCGATCTGATGCCCGTCGAGAGTCACGGCCGGATAATCGCGCAGCGTGAGAAGCTCCTTTTCGAGGTCGCGGTATCGCAGCTGCGCCTCGCGGTAGGTATTCACCGTTTCGTCCGTCGGGTGCAGTATGACGTGCCCCGTGATCCCGTCGACGATGAGCTGGTCGTGGGGCTTGACGTGCTTGCTCATATCGTTGAGGCCGACGACCGCGGGAATGCCCTGCGAGCGCGCGAGGATCGCGGCGTGAGACGTGCTCCCTCCCGTGTCGGTGACGAACCCGAGAACGTATCTCTTGTTGAACCCGGCGGTGTCGGACGGAGTCAGCGATTTGGCGACGACGACCGCCTTCTTCCGCAGATTCGTCACGCCTTCATCCTTCTGGCCCATGAGATTCCGGATGATGCGTCTGCGCACGTCGCGGATATCCTCGCCGCGCTCCTTGAGATATTCGTCCTTGATGTTGGAGAACGTCGTCAGCACCCTATCGAGAACGAGGCTCAACGCGTACGCGGCGTTGACCTTCTGCTCCCTGATCACCTTGATCGTCTCGCTCCGGACGAACTCGTCCTTGAGTATCATGCGATGCGAATCGAGGATCTTCCCGTGCTCCTCCCCGATCTCTTCCTCGAGCGAGCTGACGAGCCTCTGCAGCTCCTTCTCCGTCCGGGCGAGAGCGTCCTGATACCTCTCGATCTCGGCGTCGATCCGGCCGGCGGCTATGTGCTCCTCCTCGACGGGCAGATCCTCGACGTTGAAGACGAACGCTTCGCCGAAGGCGATGCCCGGAGAGGCGGGGATGCCGGTGAAGGTCATCTCTTTGTTATCGTTTTTCGCGTCGTCCACTAATTGGTCTCCTGCGAGAACTGATTGTCGACAAGGTCGACGAGGTATGCGATCGCTTCCTGCTCGTCCTCGCCTTCGGCCTTGAACGAGAGCTCCGCCCCGTTCTCGGCCCCGAGTCCGGCCACTCCCAGAATGCTCTTCGCGTCCACTTCCTGGCCGTCCTTCGCGACGGAGATGTGGGAATGGAACTTCGCGGCGGCCTTGACGAGCTCGCCGGCGAGCCTGAGGTGAATTCCATTCTTGTTCTTGACCCTGGCGCTTCCCGTAATCATGACACGATTCCCCTGACGACCAGATAGATCGCCGTCGCGGCAGACAGAACGGCGACGATCCGCATGAATGAAAGCTTCCTCGCGAGGACCGCCGAAGCGGCGCACGCGACGACGCCCCAAGCAACGAAACCGACGCCCCCCGCGCCCCGAGCCTTCACGAACAGAAGAGCGGCGAACACCCCCCCTGCGAAGGCCGCGCACCCGCCGATCAGCCGCTCTTCCCGGTAGAGCCGGGCGACGAACGTCCCTCCCACACCCTCACCCAACTCGGCGCCCCTGCAATATCCGCCAATCCGGGATTGGAAATGAAAAAAATTGTATAGCGCGAGGAAGGCTATCAGTCCGGCGTACGAACCATACATAGCAGATATGCTCGCGATTGTCAATCCGAGGGGAACGAGGAGCGCGTCGAAATAATAGTTGGCCCGCGCGGCGAGTACCGAGGAGAGGGCCGCCTTGACGCCCTCGATCCGTTCGACGGCGACCGGTTCGCCGCGGGCGCGTCTCTGTTCCATATTGACGACGACCCCGGCGACGACGGACGAAAGGTAGAGCCCCGCGTTGAAATACCCGAGGTGGCGGCGCGCGAGCTCCTTCGCGTCCTCCCCGGGCCGGGAGCATTTCGATATGAACGGCGCGACGATCGAAAAGAATCCGAGTCCGTCGAGCGTCCGCTCGTTGCGGGAGCTCTGGATGAAGAAGAGTCTCCAGATCGCGCCGCCGTGCTCCTTCGCGAACGCCGCGCGCGAGCGCCGCCGGGCGGGGGGCGTGTTCCCCGTCTCGATCCAGATGCCTTCGCGCGGAAGATCCTTCTCCATGTCAGCTCCTGAAAACCAGCACCAACATCACGGTGCAGAATCCGGCCAGGAAGAGAAAACCGCGCACCTTCCCGAGATTGAGCGCGAGGAGCGAACCCGCTCCGATGAACGGCAAGAGCACCGGGAGCCCCGCAAGCGGCTCGGCCCATTTCCCCGACACCGCCCCGGCTGTGCCGACGACGGCCGGCACCCCCGCGATCACGACCGCCGCCATAACGGCGAAGCCGACGGCGAAATGTATCGCCAGGGTCGAAAAATGGAGCGCCGAGGCGAGGGCGAAACGCCCCCTGCCGGCGAGCCGAAGGGCAGCGTCGGTGAAGACGTGCGACCGGCTCTCCCAGAATCGGTACACGAGGCGTCCCGCCGCCGCGACGCCGAGGGACGCCGCGAGCGAAATGAGGAACACGAGCCCCTTTGCCGCGGGATCGACGGCCGCCGATCGCATGGCGAGGATAAAGAGCGAGGAGACCGCCACACCCCCGAGCGCGAGGTCGCTCATGCCGATTCCGCGCACCGGGATCATGCCGAGAAACAGCATCTGGAGAACGGCTCCGGCGAGAAGGCCGTCGCGCGGATTTCCGAGCGCGAGTCCCGCAAGCAGCCCGCCGCATACGGGCTGCGAGACCATGAGCCGGAGCGATGACCGGTTATCCAACGCCAGCGCGCCGGCGAGGAGCGATGCGGATAGGACGGGATTCATGGTCGCTCAGGCGCTCCTTTCAAGGCGGCGGCTCACACGACTCATCGCGGCGGCTTACACGACCCGTGAATTGAGCGTCACCGTTTTGCTCGACGGAAGCGCCCTCCCGTCGAGCGTCACCCCCCGCTTCACGAGCTCCCGCATGATTCCCCGCTCCTCGGCGTCGAGGTACACGTTCTCGAGAACCTTTTCCCTTCCCTCGCGGTAATGGATCCCGCCGACGTTGATCTCGCTCACCGGAAGCCCGAGATCCATGAGGGAAAGAACGTTCCTCGGATGCTTCACGAGGAGGAATACCTTTTCCCCTTCGAAGATTCCCGCCTTGAGCTGCGCCGCCGCTTCGGTAAGGGCGAGTATCGAAATCTTGATCTCGGGAGGCGCCGCCGACGCGTAGAGACCGCTCTCCCACTCGTTCGAGGCGACGAGGTCGTCGGCGAGAATGATCCGGTCGGGCTTGAGAACGGCCCCCCATCCGAGAACGACCTGTCCGTGGATGAGGCGATCGTCGACCCTGAACAGCACGATCATAGATCGATCACCTTCAGGCTCTCGCGGCCGCGGCGGATGAGGTGATCGATCATCTCATCGAACGGCATCGTGCCCCGCTTCGTCGCGAAGGCGAGCAGGACGGGCAAATTGACGCCGCTCATGACCTTGATCCCCGTCTCTCCCTCGACCGCGCGAACGCTGTTGATACAGCAAGAGCCTCCGAAGTAGTCGACGAACACGATCACGTGAGCGTCTTTCCGCCGCGCGAGGATCCCACGTATCGTGCCGATGACGCTCTCGTCGCAGAGATCCGAGCCCGAAACGGCGTAAAGATCCTCCTGCGGCCCGACGATGAGCTCCGCCGTGCGGACGAGCTCCTCGGCGAGCTTCCCGTGCGTGACGACGATCCCCGCGGTGCGGTCGCTGTATTTCCCTTCGCTCATTCCGTATCGTATTTGAGGTATCGCCTTGTCTTGCGATCGCTCTCCATCATGTCGATGAGTTGCTTGTTGAACCGTTTCGCGGCATCGATCCCGTACACCTTGAGCATGTGGTTGAGGGAAATGCTCTCCGCGATGACCGTGATGTTCTTGCCCGGATAGATCGGTATCACGACCTGCCGGATCTTCGTCCCGAGAAAGTCGACGTATTTCTCGTCGAGGCCGAGCCGGTCCCAGTCTTTCTTCGGATCCCAGACCTCGAGCCGCACCTCCACCTCGATGCGCTTTTGAACGCGCACCGCGCGAATGCCGAAGATGTCCATGACGTTGATGATCCCGATGCCGCGGATCTCCATGAAGTGCCGCAGGTGCTCGGAGCCCTTTCCGATGATCACGTTGCCGCGCCTGATGATCTCGACGACGTCGTCGGCGACGAGCCGGTGCCCCCGCTCGACGAGATCGAGCGCTATCTCGGACTTCCCGATTCCGCTCTGCCCCGAGATGAGGAGTCCGACCCCGTACACGTCGACGAGCGAGGCGTGAACCGACATGCGCGGCGCGAAAACGTCCTCGAGATGATCGGCGAGCATGTGGAGGAACGGCGTGGTCGGGAGCGCCGTGCGGATTACCGGAATGCCGTGCTCGGTCGCGAGCGGAACGAGGTCCGGAATCGGCTCGAGCCTCTTCGTTATGATGATGCAGGGCAGCGGCTTCGAGAAGAGCCTCATCAGGGCCTCGCGCTGCTGGGCCTGGTTGAGCGACGACAGGTACACCGTCTCGGTCTCGCCGATGAGCTGGATCCGATCGTGGAGAAAGAACTCCATGAATCCGGTGAGCGCGAACGCGGGACGGTGTATATCGGGCACGGTGATCTGCAGGGGGCTCGCGAGGCCCGGCGTCAGAACCTCGAGCTTGAACTCATCCTTGCATTCGTCGTAGAGCTGGTCGACCGGGTACACGTAGCGAAGAGAATCCTCCATACTCACCGCCTGGGATTCGGAACCGTCCTAGAATTTCTCGAGCAATCCGTAATTTCCGTCGGCCCTTCGGTACACGATGCTCAGTTTACCCGATTCCGTGTCATTGAACAGCATAAAGTTGTGCTCTTCGTCTTCCATGAGAACGATCGCCGCCTCGACGCTCAGGTCGCGAATACCGTGGGCAACCTCCTCGATGACCTCGAGCCCCTTGACCGAGCCGACGCTCGCCGAGCCGATCACCTTCTCGCGGGTCTCCGATTTGAAGACCCCCTTGCGGTGCCCGTGAGCGTTGAGAATGAGCTTGCCCTTGAACTTCTTCATCTGCTTTTCGAGATTCTTCACCGACTTCTCGATCGAGGCGTACATGTCGTCGGATTCTTCCTTGGCGGAAAAGTCGTGGCCGTTCACGTGGACCTTGATCTCGGCGATGTGGCGGAATTTCTCCACCGACATGATCGCTTCGACGTTGAGAATCTGGTCCCAGAACCGTTTCAGTTTCCGTATCTTGCTCTCGGCGAACGTAACGAGCTCGGGCGTCGCTTCGAAATGCCGTGCGGTTGTCGTAAGCTTCATACGTTACCTCCTCGCGTCTTCTACCCTTCGCTCTGTCGTCATCCCTACTGGAGACCGAGACGGACCTCCTGGTACGAGCTCCGCACGAGCGGCCCGGCGGCCACGTCGCGGAAGCCCATGGCGAGCGCCTCCTCCCTGAACCAGTCGAAGCGTTCGGGAGGGATATAGCTCCGAACGCGGATCTGCCCGATTCCCGGGCGCATGTACTGGCCGACCGTCAGGCAGTCGACCGACGAACGTCTCAGATCCCGAAAGGCTTCCAGCACCTCCTCGGTCGTTTCACCCAGCCCGAGTATCAACGAAGACTTCGTGATCACCCCCGGGCGAATCAGTTTCGATTCCGAAAGAAGAAACAGCGATCTGTCGTAATCGGCGCCCTTGCGCACCGTCGCGTAGAGGCGGCGAACCGTTTCGACGTTGTGAGAGATAATCTCGGGGCCCGCGGCGAGAACCACCGCGAGCGACTCGAGATCGCCGCCGAAATCGGGGACGAGTACCTCGACGACGGGCGGGTTCTCGAGGCGTTTGAGCGCGCGCACCGTCTCGGCGAAGGCGTGCGCCCCCCCGTCGCGCAGATCGTCCCTCGTGACCGATGTCACGATGACGTTCTCGAGATTCATCAGGCTCGCCGCCCGCGCGATCCGCATGGGCTCTTCGGAGTCGGGGGGTTGCGGCGTGCCCCGCGAGACCGCGCAGAAGCGGCATCCGCGCGTGCAGACGCCGCCGAGGATGAGAAAGGTCGCCCGCCGCCGCGAGTAGCATTACAGAGGGCTTCGCGGCATACCGTGTGAAGATCGTTTCCGCGGACGACGCTTTCGACGGGGCCGCATTCCCCGAGCAGGGGAATCCGCCTCTGCAGCCAGTCGGGAAGGCGCTCGGATCGGCGAGACTTTGTCGATACAGTCATGTATTATCGATAACCTTGCGTCCGGTTATGCTCAATACTGCTTTCGATGCCGGGCCGGGAGTACACCGAGCTGCTCCCTGTACTTCGCGACGGTCCGGCGCGCGATGATGAGACCGTCCTTCTTCAGTATATCCGCGATCTTCTGATCGCTCAAGGGCCTTCGCGTGTCCTCCTTGGCGATGATGCCCTTGATCTTCATCTTGGCGCTCTTCGCGGAAACCTCATCGCCTCCCTCGGTGCTCAGGCTCGAGCTGAAGAAATACTTGAGCTCGTACACGCCGCGGGGCGTCTGGACGTACTTGTTCGTCGTCACGCGGCTCACGGTCGATTCGTGCATGCTGATCCTGCTCGCCACCTGCTGGAGGGTGAGCGGCCTGAGGAACGCCGCTCCCTTCTCGAAGAACTCCTTCTGCTCCTCGACGATCGCCTCCATCACCTTGATCATCGTGCGCCGGCGCTGCTCGATCGTCTGGATGAGCCATTTCGCGTTCTTGAGGCGGCTCTGGATGAAATCCTTCGCCTCGGTGTCGAGCTCGACGTTCTGCTGGAGCTCGTCGCGGTACGACGAGCTGATCCTGAGGCGGGGAATATTCCGGTCGTTGAGCGAGATGATGTACCGTTCGCCGACGCGGTCGACGACGAGGTCGGGGATGACGTACTTCGGCTCGTCGACGAGGATGTCGAGACCCGGTTTCGGGTTGAGCTTGCCGATGACGTGCGATTCCTCCTGTATCTCCTTCATGGACACCTTGAGCGCCTTGCTCAGGTCCAGGTATTTCTTCTGCTTGAATTCCTCGAAGTGGTCGCGAACGATGCGCGCGGCCAGCGTGTCGCCCATGCCCTTGGCCTCGAGCTGGATGAGGAGGCATTCCTTGAGGTCGCGCGCGCCGACCCCGATCGGATCGAAGGTCTGGATTATCCTGATAACGCGCTCGACTTCCTCTTCGGTCGTGCGGCACGAATCGGCGATCTCCCTGAGACCGGCCGTGAGGTAGCCCGAATCGTCGAGGCTCCCGACGATGTACTCGCCGACCTCGAGCGTCTTCACGTCCTCCGTGACGAGTCTCATCTGGCTCATGAGATACTCGACGAAGCTCTGCTTCGCGACGGGAACGCGTTCGACGAAATCCTCCCGTTCCTCCTCGTTCGCGAAGCCGTCCCCCAGGCCGTAGCTCGACTCGAAGTAGTCGTCGAACTCGACCCTCTCCTTCTTCGCCTCTTCGCTCTCCGCCTCGGTCTCGGCGAGCTTGGCCTGCTGCTCTTCGGTCTTGCGCTCGGCGAGCTCCTCCGTCGCGGGCTCTTCCTCGTCCGCTTCCATGTCCGCGTCGTCGATTTCCTCGAGGAGCGGATTCTGGAGGACCTCCTGCTTGAGCACCTGCTGCAGCTCGAGGGTCGGCATCTGCAGGAGCTTGAGCGCCTGCTGGAGCTTCGGCGTCATCACGAGACGTTGCTGCAGTCCGACGTTGAGTCCGATTTTCATATCCATGCCAGTGCCGTCCTGTTCTTATTTAGAGTCGAAACGCCTCACCGAGATATATTTCGCGAATGTCCGGGTCGTTGGCGAGCTGATCGCCCGTTCCCGAACGCAAGATCTTTCCGTCGTACATGATGTAGGAGCGGTCCGTGATCGAGAGCGTCTCGCGCACGTTATGATCGGTTATGAGGACGCCGAGGCCGCGCTCCTTGAGCTTCCGCACGATCCCCTGGAGGTCCTGCACGGTGATCGGATCGATACCGGCGAACGGCTCGTCTAGCAGCATGAAGGAGGGCTCCGTGACGAGCGATCGCGTGATCTCGACCCTTCGGCGCTCGCCTCCCGAGAGCTGGTAGCCGTAGCTCTTCCGCAGGTGCGCGATGCCGAGCTCCTCGAGAAGCGCTTCGCGCCTTCGCGTGCGCTCCGCTTTCGAAAGGGGAATCGTCTCGAGAATCGCCATGAGGTTGTCCTCGACCGAAAGCCGCCTGAATATCGAAGCCTCCTGGGGAAGGTACCCGATGCCCTTGCGCGCCCGCTTGTACATGGGGAGCTTCGTGATATCGACGCCGTCGAGGTTCACCGAGCCCCCCTCGGGGCGGATCATCCCGACGAGGATGTAGAAGCACGTGGTCTTCCCGGCGCCGTTCGGCCCGAGAAGGCCGACGATCTCCCCCTTCGAGACCTTGATCGAGACCTCGTTCACGACGCGACGTTTGCCGTAGACCTTGACGAGACGGTCGCAGGAAAGGCCCGTTCCGTCGATCGACGGCGCGATATCGCTTCCGCCGGCGGCCGGCACGGTCTCTTCGTCGTCTCTCATCGGCTCCCGCCGCGCTTCATTCACCCCGCGCACCCCCCGATTTCGCATCCTTCTCGATCTCTCCCTTGAGCATACCGTCCTCGTCCCGCAGATACGCCTTGACGTTCCGCTTGATCTCCACGTCTTTCAGCCCCGGGTCTCCGCGGAGCCCGTATCCCGTGAGAACGTCGGCGCCTCTCGTGAATTTCACGAAATCCTCAGAATGTATCTCGCCGAGCTTCTCGACCCAGACGAGACTCTCCGTTTCGAGCACGTAGCCTTCGACGCTCTTGATCACGACGTGCCCGAGCGCGGTGAGATCGTGCGTGACCTGGTTGTATTCTCCCTTGTCCGACGTGAGGATCGAAGCGAGCTGCCCGAACTCGTCGAAGAACTCGATGCGCGGATCGTCGGTCACGAGGAGTCTCCGCGCGCTGTAGACGCGGGCGACGGGGGACTTGAGAATCCAGCGAACGAGCGCCGAATCGCTCTCCACCGTCGTAAAGTCGGAGAATTCCTGATCCGGAACGTCCGCCGTCGCGATCGATCCCTTATCCTTGTCCCTGCCCTGGCAGGACACGGCTGCCGCCGCCAGGCACAGGGCCAGGAGGATCAGCGCGCCGCGATTTATTATCCTCAAGAGATCCATATCAGCTGACCTGCTCACCTTTCCTCCAGCGATCGTGGAACCACACCCATTGCTGCGGATATATCCTGATGAGCCCTTCGACGGCCCGCGCGCAGCTCCTCGTGAGCTCGTCGATCCGCTCCCCCTCGGGGAGGTCGGCGGACGGCTTTTCGAGCTCGGGAAGCACCGTGACGCGATGGCTCCCGTCGGGCTGCATGTGAATCGCAAGCGGCACGATGGCCGCGCCGCTCCTCAGCGCGAACGCCGCGGCGCCCCGCGGCGTATGGGCCGGAACGCCGAAGAACGGAACGAAGAGCCCGTCGACGTCGATATCCTGATCGATGAGCATCGCGAGTATCTCGCCGCGCTTGAGGGCCTTGTAGGCGGACAGCGCGCTCGCCCCGCGCGGGATCGACGTAACGCCGTGGCGGCGCCTCATTCCCACGAGCAGGGATTCGAGCCTCTCGTCCTTCATATCCCTATAGATGACGCTCACCGGATACCCCTTGCTCGAGAAATAGGCCGCCAGCAGCTCCCAGCATCCGATATGCCCCGTCAGCCCAATGATCCCTCTCCCCGAACGGAGCGCGCCGGCCAGGTGCTCCTCTCCCTCGACGGCGCAGAGCCGGAGTATCTTTCCCTTCGGCAGATAGATGAGCCTCAGCGCGTCGTATGCGTTGCGGGCGAGCGCTATGAAGTCCTTCCGGTAGGACCGATGGGCGACTCCGCCCAGAAACGCGAAGAACGCAAGCCCCCTCTGTCGCGGCATGAGCCGCGTGAACAGTATGAGCGCTTGTATAAAAAGATAGGCGACCCATCTTCGAATCTTTCGCTTCACTTAAGGTTTTATAATCCAAGTTTCCGCATCTGTCAAGCAACAATTATGCCAAAGTGGCGGAACAATAAGGAATGATAGGTAACTTCAAGCAATTACAGGGAATTATGAGGAACTCCGGGGCCATTTTGCGGACTATCGAGCCCAAAGGGAAATCGCACTGGCTAACTTATTATCACCATTCCAGATAAATCCGCCTCACCGACCGCCCGCGCCCTATTTCAACCCCTCGCGGACGATGTCGTGGATGTGGATGAGGCCGACAGGTCGACCGGTCTCTTCGACG
>JAPLKY010000271.1 GCA_026387805.1 Candidatus Krumholzibacteriia bacterium | reverse complement strand
TCGCGCCGTTCGACGAACGGGACCTCGAGGGGCTCGCGCGGCTGAGATTCAGAAGCGCCGCGCTCGTGCGTGGAGTCCCGCCGGGAGCGGCGAAGCTCGCATTCGAATCGGGCAGCCCCTTCGTTTGGGAGGAGCGGCGCGGGGGGGGCGAGGTCGTATTCGCCGCCGTCGACCCGAGGCCGGAGGCGGGAGAGCTCGTGCTCTCGCCGTATTTCCTGCCGCTCGTCCAGCAGCTCGTGCTCGCGACCGGCACGGAGCTTCCCGCGAGCGTCGGGAGTCTCGTCGGAGAGCCGATCGTCTGGAGCGGAGAGGGGGATGGAGAATTCACCTGCGAGCTTCCCGGCGGCGCGACGCTCAGGCCGGGACCGATCGATGCGGGGGCACGGACGGGGCGCCGGCGCGAGGGAACGATCGGGCAGGAATCGGGAGGGATTCTCATTCCTCCGGTCGAGACGCCCGGTATCGTCACCATATTCGCCGGCTCGGAAGTGAAGGGCAAGATCGCCGTCAATCCAGACTGCCGCGAAGAGTCGGATCTCGCGTATCTCGATCCCCGCGACGCGGCCGATTCGCTCGGGCTTGGGACCAGGCTCGTCGTCGCGGAGGACAGGGATCTCGCACCCGCCATCCGCGCGGCGCGCACCGGCAGGGAAATCACGATGCCGGTTCTTCTCGCCGCGATGGCCCTGCTCGCCCTGGAGCTCTTCATCGCGCAGCGCGAGAAGGGCGAACCCGGCTAGCTACCTGTAGCGGGTGGCGCCCATGGGGTCCCCGCACGCAGCGCAGCTCGCTTTGCGAGCGAGCACGTGCGGGGTGCAATGGGCGACAGGACCCGCGTATCGTGCGAGCACGTGCGGGGTGCAATGGGCGACAGGACCCGCGCAGTGGTAGCGTATGTGGAATGACCTGAGACAGAAGATCGATCGCCTCGAGGCCTACCGGGAGCTTCTCAGAAAGCTCGAGGCCGAAAGCGCGCACGTCCCCGTCGCGGGGCTCTACGGCAGCGCGCGATCCCTCGTCGTCGCCGCCCTCGCCTCCTCCCGAGGACGAGATGCTCCCGTACGATTACCACGATCCCGCCCGGAGCCTCACCGGGCTCCAGATGAAGGCGCTCGACGCGCTCGGCGAGGGCAGATGCCGCATGCTCGTCTGCACGATCCGGTCGGCGCTCAAGAAGGTCTTTCCCCGCGAGCTCTACCGCGGCCTTCTCGTCGACGTGCGCGCCGGCGAGGAGCGCGACCCGCGGGAGCTCGCGGAACGTCTCGTCCGTCTCGGCTACGAGAGACACGAGACGGTCGAGGCGAAGGGGCAGTTCGCCGTCCGCGGCGGGATTCTCGACATCTTCGAGGTGTCCGAGGAGACGCCGGTGCGCATGGAGTTCGACGGGGACGAGATCGTATCGATGCGCGATTTCGATATCGAAACGCAGCGGTCGACCGGCGCGCGGGAGGGCATCCGCGTGCACCCGCCCTATCACATCGCCCTGACGGGCGAAGGGGTCGAGCGTCTCGCCGAGCGCATACGGAAGGAGACGGCGGGGGCGAGCGACGAGGAGCGCGCGAAGCTCATGCTGCCGGCGGAGCGCCTCGAGAAAGGGATATCCTTTTTCGGGATGGAGCATTACGCGGCGGCCGTGCATGGGGTCGTTCCTCTCTTCGCGCATTTCGACGCGCCGCCGGTCGTCGTCTTCGTCGACGCCGAGGACGTCGAGAGCACCCTCGCTGATTTCAGGGAGGAGATCGCGCAGCGCTACGCTCGGACGCGCGACGAGGGGAATCTCTACCCGGTGCCCGACGAGGCGTACGTGGGAGAGGGGGAACTGGCCGAATGGCTCGCGCGCTCGAGGCGCGTCTCGATCAACAAGCTCGAATGGGAAGGCGCCGTGCGCTTCGGCACCTCCTCGCCGGGGGACTACCGACGGAACCTGGGCGCCCTCGTGACCGACGCGCAGAGGGAGCTCAAGCGCGGAAACAGGGTCTACTTCTTCTGCGCGAACAAATTCCAGAGGGAGCGCGCCGAGGAGCTGCTTGAGGACATCGCGATGGAGATCGACTTTCCCCTCGGCGGGCTTTCGAGCGGTTTCCGATGGCCCGAGATAGGCGTTTTCTTCCTGAGCGAGGAAGAGGTCTTCGGGCGTTACCATCGTCCGTACCATACGCCGCCCGCACGGAGCAGGTCGCTCACCTACGATCCCTCGCATTTCCAGCCGGGGGATTTCGTCGTCCACGTGAATCACGGCATCGGGCGCTACATGGGCATGCGCGTTCTCGAGATCGAGAGCGGAAAGACCGAGTGCCTCGATATGCGCTACGGCGGAGACGACCATCTCTTCATCCCGATCGGCCAGCTCCGCCTCGTCGAGAAGTACGTCGCCGCGGAGGATTCCGCTCCGCAGCTCGACAGGCTCGGGAGCGCGTCGTGGACGCGGGCCCGCGAGAAGGCCCGCACGAGCGCCGAGAAGATCGCCCGCGATCTTCTCGAGGTGTATGCGGCGCGGCAGCTCGCGAAGGGTTTTGCGTTCCCCCCCGACAAGCCGTGGCAGAAGGAGATGGAGGCCTCCTTCCCGTACGAGGAGACCGAGCATCAGCTCCGCGCCACCGAGGAGGTCAAAGGGGATATGGAGGGGCCGCGCCCGATGGACAGGCTCCTCTGCGGGGACGTCGGGTTCGGCAAGACGGAGGTCGCCGTGCGCGCGGCCTTCAAGGCGGCGATGTCGGGCAAGCAGGTCGCGATCCTCGTCCCGACGACGGTGCTTGCGATGCAGCATTTCAGCACGGTGAGCGAGCGCCTCGCGGGCTATCCGGTGACCGTCGCGACGCTGAGCAGATTCATCTCGAGCGCGAAGCAGAAAGAGGCCGTAGCGGCGGTCGAAGAGGGGAAGATCGACATCGTCGTCGGCACGCACCGGCTCCTTTCGAAGGACATCCGGTTCAAGGACCTCGGGCTCGTCATCATCGACGAGGAGCACCGGTTCGGTGTGCGCCACAAGGATTCGTTCAAAAGCATGAAGAAATCGGTCGACGTTCTCAGCATGACGGCGACGCCTATCCCGCGGACTCTCTCGATGGCGATCTCCGGGATCCGCGATTTCTCGGTCATCGACACGCCTCCCCGCAACCGTCTCCCCATTCATACCGAGATTCTCCCCTTCGACGACGCGAGCATCCGGGACGCCTGCATGCGCGAGATCGACCGCGGCGGGCAGGTCTTCTTCGTGCACAACCGGGTGCAGTCGATCGCCGTCATGGAAGGGTACCTGCGCAGGCTGCTGCCGGACCGGGTGCGGATCACGCACGCGCACGGCCAGATGCGCGAGCGCGAGCTCGAGCGGCGCATGATCGATTTTCTCGAACGCAAGTTCGACGTGCTCGTCTGCACGATGATCATCGAGGCGGGGCTCGATTTTCCGAACGTGAACACGATCATCATCAACCGCGCCGATCGCTTCGGGCTCGCGCAGATCTACCAGCTCCGCGGACGCGTCGGGAGATCGGATCGCAAGGCGTATGCGTACCTTCTCGTCCCGCGCGGCCGCACGCTCACCTCGACGGCGGTGAAAAGGCTCCAGGCGATCAGCGAGTTCGATTACCTCGGCGCGGGCTACCGGATTGCGATGCGCGATCTCGAGATCCGCGGGGCCGGCAACCTTCTCGGCGTCGAGCAATCGGGGAACATCGCCGCGGTCGGCCTCGATCTCTACACGCGCATGCTCAGGGAGGAGGTCGCGCGCCTCAAGGGGGAGAGCGTCGCGACGGAACGCGAGATACGCGTCTCGGTGCCTTTGCCCGCGTATCTTCCCTCCGAGTACGTGCCCGACTCGGAGGAGCGGATGGACATCTACCGGCGGCTTTCGAGGATCGAGACGGCCGCCCAGGCTAGAGAGATGGCGGGCGAGCTTCGCGACCGGTTCGGACCGCTCCCCGAAAGCGCCGCCAACATGCTGAGAATCGTGGAGCTCAAGGCACGCGCCGCGGCGGCGGGCATCGACAAGGTCGAAATCGACCGCTCGCTCACGCTCAAGGCGAGCTTCTCGAGCGACCGGCTCCCGAGCAAGAAGCAGATAGCTTCGATCGTGGATCTCTTTCCGGGGCGGTTGATCTTCCATACGAGGGAGGGGTTCGGGATGACCGTAAAGGGGTCCCGCGCGGGAGACGGCAGGCCCGACACCCTGCTCGATCTCGAAAATCTGTTGAAATCGCTGGAATTTTCTGATAAATAGAGTAGTTTAAGCAGTATGAGGGCACCCCAGCCAGGGGCAAGCCCGAAATCCGGCTTTACCGTCGTGTACGGCTCCCTTGGGGAGCTTTTGGCATCACATGCCGAACTATGGAACGAGAAAGGAGCCTGCTTTGAAGAAAACAATTCTGTGCGTCCTGATGGCCGGCCTCGCGCTCTCCCTCGGATGCGGCAAGAAAGAGAACCGCGTTGTCGCCCGGGTGGCCGATCGGAAGATCACCGTGGGGGACTTCAACAAGGCGGTCGCGACGATGGACGAGAAGTTCCTGCCCAAGACGAACGATATCGAGGGAAAGAAGGAGCTGCTCGATATCATGATCAACAAAGAGGTCATGACGCTCAAGGCCCTCACGGCGGGATATGAGAAGGAGAAGGGGTTCGTCGAGTTCTGGGATAGATTCAAAGGGCAGTACCTCGTCGCCTCGATGGAGAACGAGTACATCGTGAAGAAGGTCAGCGTGACCGAGCAGGAAGCAAAGGACTTTTTCGACAAGATGCACAACGAGTACCAGCTGAGCCAGATTCTCGTCGCGAACGAGGACGAGGCTCGCGCCATTCGTGAGCAGCTTGCCGGCGGCGCCGATTTCGCGGAATTGGCGAAGAAGTACTCGCTTGGCCGCGAGGCCGGCGAAGGCGGCTTCCTTGGAACGAGCACGATCGGGAACATGTTCTATTGGGTCGAGGATGCCCTGGCGAGCACGAAGGAAGGGGATATCACCCAACCCCTGCAGACGCCGACGGGATGGGCGATTCTCAAGGTGCATCGCATCCGGAAGATCACGCCCGAGAAGGACCTGCAGTACGCGCGCAAGAAGGTGGAGGGGGACAAGCAGAAGAAGTTGCTCGCCGAGATGAAGCAGAAGATCGAGAAGGACATCGGGCTCGTCATCTACCCCGAAGCGGTCAACATCGTATACAATAATCTCCCGCCCGACCTCAGCATGGAAGACATCGTCACCTACAAGGTGACTCGCGATAACGCGCCGAAGCTCGAAATCCCGGAGCAGTATCAAGGAATGATTCTCGCCCAGTACGCGGATGGCTCCTATACGCTCAAGGATTACATGAAGATCTTCGACGAAATAGGCCTTCCGGAGCGGCCGAGCCGCAAGCTGGGGAAGGAAGCGATCGTCGAATCGATACACAGGCGCATTTGGGATTCCGCCCTTCCGACCTACGTCGAGAAACAGCTCAAGATTCAGGATATCCCCGAAGTCGCGAAGGGGCTCCAGACGAAGAAAGAAATGATGCTGACGTGGAAGTTCTACGAGGACCAGGTGAAGAACGAGGTCACGGTGAGCGATCTGGAAGTCCAAGACTATTATAACGCGAACAAGGGTGAAATCTCGTCTCCGGAACGGCGAGCATACTCGATCATCCTCGTAAGCGACAAAGCGAAGGCGGATCAGGCGGTCGCGCTCGCGCGCAAGGGAGAGGATTTCACGAAGCTCGTAAGGAAGTTCTCCGAGGATCCGGAGGCGATCCAGACCGGCGGCGGCACGGGCCTCGTGCCGAAGGGAAACTTCCCCGACTACGACGAGATCGCGTTTTCGGTTCCCCTTGGCCAGGTCTCCGATCCGTTCCAGGTGCCGAGGGGATGGGCGGTCGTCAAGATCGATCAGATCGAGGCGCCCCAGCCGATGCCGTACGCGAGCGCCGCGCTCTCCCTCCGGCAGAGGATGCAGGATGACCGCGCCGAAAAGCTCCTCAAGGAGAAGCTCGCCAAGTGGCGTAAGGATTTCACGATCAAGATCAACATGCGGAATCTGAAGAAGACGGAGCTCTCGAGGACGCGGCCGACCGATGCCGTGCTGGAGCAGAAGGCGCGGGAGCAGCAACTGCAGGAGCAGAAGCAACAACAGCTGCAGATGCCGTAATAAGGCGGGCAGATTGATATGATCGGGGCACGGGAGACGATAATCCTCTCTCTCCTCGTGCCCTTTGCCGTCGGCGGGTGCGGGAAGGGGAACGAGCCGGGGAGAGTACCCGGAGAGAAGGCGGGCGACCTGACATTCGAGGAGCGGCGGGAGTTCGTCGGCCGCTGGGTCGATACGGAGGTTCTCCGACAGGAGGCGATCCGGCGAGGCCTCAAAACCGACCCGTACGTCGAAGCGCGCCTGAGGGAGCTCGAGCAGCAGTTCCTCGCCGACTACCTCGTATTCACAGAGCTTCGCAAGCGGACCGCGGTGAGCGAGGAGGAGGTCGAGGGGTATTATGCCGCGCACGAGCGCGAGTACGTGAACGAATACCGCGTGAGCCAGATCCTCGTGAGCACCCCCGAAGAGGCCGAGCGGGTGATCGATCTCCTCAAGACGAGGAGCTGGGCCTGGGTTGCCGACCGCCATTCGATCGATCCGAGCGCGAAGCGCGGCGGCGATCTCGGCTACCTCACGAAGGGGAACATGATT
>JAPLKY010000458.1 GCA_026387805.1 Candidatus Krumholzibacteriia bacterium | reverse complement strand
GCCCGTGGTCGCGTTCCTGAGCGGGATTCTGGGTGGTGCCCTCGTGAATGTTCTCGGAAACGAGAAGGGCCCTTCACCCGACGAGCGTCCGGCCTGCACGGCGGAATGCTGCAGCGGGGTTGAGAATCATCGGGGCGGCCTCGTGCGCGCCGTCAAGTATGGCTTCTTCACGCTGCCGCGCGACATACACAAGGCGCTCATCGTGGGCATTCTCATCGCGGGCGCCATTTCGGCGGCGGTTCCGGACGATTTCTTCGCGGGAATCCTCGGTGGAGGAATTCTCTCGATGCTCGTCATGATGGCGGTCGGGATACCCCTGTACGTGTGCGCGACGGCGTCCGTGCCGATCGCGGCGGCGCTCATGATGAAGGGGATTTCGCCCGGTGCGGCGCTCGTTTTCCTCATGACCGGTCCGGCTACGAACGCCGCGACCATCACGACCGTCTGGAAGATCATGGGCAAACGGATCGCCGGCATCTATCTTTTCACCGTGGCGGCGTCGGCGCTCGCGGCGGGCCTCATCCTCGATGCCGTAGTGCGCGGCAACGGGTCTCACTCGATGGCGCATTCGCACTGGATGCTTCCCGGCTTCGTGAACACGATCTGCGCGCTCGCCCTTCTCGCGGTTCTCGGCTATGCGTTCGTCCGGCCGTCGAGGATCGGAACGATCGAAGAAACGGGCGGGGCCGGCCGGATGATCCGCATTTCAATAGAGGGAATGACGTGCAATCACTGCGCGGCCGCGGTTCGGCGCGCGCTCCTCGAGAGCGCGGGCGTCGTCTCCGCTGAAGTCGATCTCAAGCGCGGAGAAGCCGTGGTCGCCGGCAACGGCTTCGACGCAGCGCAGCTCGCGAGGGCCGTCGAATCGCTCGGTTACAAGGTCTTGAAGATCAACGATCGGTAAAGGCAGATAAACTCACGCAAGGAGGTAGCGAACGATGTCGCTCAAGGGAACGAAGACCGAGAAGAACATCCTCGCGGCGTTCTGCGGGGAATCGCAGGCGCGCAACCGGTACACCTATTTCGCGAGCCAGGCGAAGAAGGAGGGGTACGAGCAGATCTCGGCCATCTTCGAAGAGACCGCGAATCAGGAGAAAGAGCACGCGAAGCGTCTCTTCAAGCTCCTCGAAGGGGGGGAGGTCGAGATACAGGCGAAGTTCCCCGCAGGAATCATCTGTACGTCGACGGAAAATCTCGCCGAGGCCGCCGGCGGCGAGCACTACGAGTGGACCGAGATGTACCCCGGCTTCGCGAAGATCGCCCGCGAGGAGGGCTTCGACGCCATCGCGGCGATTCTCGAATCGATCGCGGTCGCCGAGAAGCAGCATGAAAAGCGCTACCTGGCGCTGAAAGCGAACATCGAGAAGGGGAGAGTCTTCAAGCGCGACGCGAAGGTCGTCTGGCGCTGCCGCAACTGCGGCTATATTCACGAGGGGAAGGAATCCCTCGAGGTCTGTCCGGCGTGCGCGCATCCGAGAGCGTATTTCGAGATCCTCGGGGAGAACTATTGATCGGGCTGCCGCCGCGGAGTAAGATCGTTGCGGCGAGCGGCTCATGTTTCGAGTGATCGTGAAAGGGGGCTGATTCAGATGGCGCAGAGGCTCGAGATCTACAAGTGCGCGAAGTGCGGGAATATCATCGAGGTGCTCCACGAAGGAGCCGGCGAGCTCGTCTGCTGCGGAGAGCCGATGAAGCTTCTCAAGGAGAATTCAACCGACGCGGCGAAGGAGAAGCACGTTCCGGTGATCGAAAAGACGGCGAACGGCTACAAGGTAAAAGTGGGGTCCGTGCCTCATCCGATGGAGGAGAAGCATTACATAGAATGGATTCAGCTCATAGCGGACGGCGAGGCCTATCGAAAATTCCTCAAGCCGGGAGAGGCGCCCGAGGCGGTTTTCAACGTCACGGCGAAGCAGGTCTGGGCGCGGGAGTACTGCAACATCCATAGCCTGTGGAAGGGAATGTGACTCTGGACGATCAGCGGGGGACGATGATGACCGTGCGATCGACCAACGTCGTGATCGGCGGAGAGGCCGGCCAGGGGCTCGTGACGGTCGGCAGGCTTCTCTCGCGGATTCTCGTGGGAGAGGGTTATCGGATCGTCGTCACCCAGAGCTACCAGTCGAGGATCCGTGGGGGGCACAACACCTTCGAGGTGCGGGTAAGCCTCGACGCCGTCGAGGCGCCGGCCGAGGAGATCGACGTTCTCGTCGCGCTCGACGACGCCACGGTGACGTTCCATATCGCCGATCTCTCCCCGCGGGCGCTCGTCATTGTCGATGAGGCGTTCTGCGACGGCGACGACCGGTGCCTCAGCGTGCCGTTCAAGGATCTCGCGCCCGCGGCCTTCAGGAACACCGCCGCTCTCGGAGTCGTTTGCGCCGTGCTCGGGCTCGACGGAACATCGGCCGCCGGAATCGTCGACGAAGCTTTCGGCGCGAAGCATCCCGAGCAAGCGGAAGGGAACCGCGCCGCGCTCGCGAAGGCGATGGCGTGGTGCTCGGGGAAGGAATCCTCTTTTCGCCGGCTTCCGGCCGCTCAGGCGGGTCCCCGGCGCATCATGCTCGAGGGGAACGAGGCGCTCGCCCTCGGCGCCGTCTCCGCGGGGCTCCGGTTCGTGTCGTTCTATCCGATGACGCCGGCGACGTCGATACCGCTCACCGTTATCGGCATGGCGGATCGCATGGGGATCGTGGTCGAGCAGGCCGAGGACGAAATCGCCGCGATCAACATGGCTATCGGAGCCTCGTTCGCCGGGGCGCCGAGCCTGACCGCGACGTCGGGCGGAGGCTTCGCGCTCATGATCGAAGGGGTGAGTCTCGCCGGGATGACGGAGACGCCGGTCGTCATCGTCGTCGGGCAGAGACCCGCGCCCGCGACCGGACTTCCGACGCGCACCGAGCAGGCGGATCTCGAATTCGTGCTCCACGCGGGGCACGGAGAATTCCCGCGGGCGATCTTCGCTCCGGGGAGCGTCGAGGATTGCTTCCATCTCGCGAGAAAGGCGCTCTTCCTCGCCGAATCGTACCAGGGCCCCGTCTTCATTCTCACCGACCAGTTTCTCGCCGACAGCTTCCGCTCGGTCGATCCGTTCGAGGTCTCGGGGCTCGAGCAGGTAAGGCCCGGCGTCGATCCCGCTTCGGTCAGGGATCCGTACCGGCGCCACGCGAGAACCGAAAGCGGCGTGAGCCCGAGGCTCCTTCCCGGCACGAGCGCCCATCTCGTCGTGACCGACAGCGATGAGCACACCGAGGACGGCCACCTCACCGAGGATCTCGGCGTTCGAAGGGCGATGGTCGAAAAGAGGCTCAGGAAACTCGACGGGTTGAGACGGGAGGTCGTTCCCCCGGCGTACGAGGGGAGCGGGAGTCCCGAGCTGCTTCTCGTCTCATGGGGCTCGACGCGCGGATCGGTGCGGGAGGCCGCCGCCACGATCAAGGCGAAGGGCGTCGACGTCGCGACGCTCCA
>JAPLKY010000240.1 GCA_026387805.1 Candidatus Krumholzibacteriia bacterium | reverse complement strand
TAGAAGCGCCTTGCTTGTTCTTGTCGTCCTGCTTTTTCTGATCCTTGTTTTCCTCGGCGCCCTGCTGCTGTTGCTGCTCCTTGTTCTGCTGATTCTGCTGATCCTGTTGACCCTGTTGTTGCTGCTGCTGGTTCTGCTGCCCTTGCTGGCCGCCCTGTTGCTGCTGCTTCTGCTGCTTGTCGAGGAGATCCTTGATCTTGAGGCGGGCGATCTCAAGGTTCTCGGCGGCGAGCTTGTTCGCGGGATCCTTCTCGAGCGCCGTGCCGTAGTTCTTCACGCTCTGTTGCAGGCTCTCGATCGCCTTCTGAAGGTCGCTGTCCTCCTGGCGCTTCCCCTCCTCGAACGCGCAGTTCCCGAGGTTGTACCAGGCCTTTCCCCTTTGTTGAAGGCGACGATCGCCGACTCGGGCGCCTTCACCGATGCGCGATCGTAAAGCTCGATCGCCTTCGCGAAATCCTTTCTGTCGTATTGCTTGTTGCCTTTCGAGACGAGGCGGCCCGGCGACTGCGCGAAGGCGGCGCCCGCCGTCACGGCCGCGCACAGGCAGAGCGCCACGACCGCGCACCCGCACAGCGCCATCATCGAGAGAGCTCTTTTCATCTCGCGATTCGCCTCCTCTCACCCACGACCATCTCGGCCGCGAGCAGCGCGAGCGCCACGCCGAGGAATATCTGGAATTTCTCCTCGTAGAGCGTCATCGTCTTGGCCTCGAGGTCGCGCTTCTCCTCGCCCGCGACGAGCTTGAGATAGACGTCGCCGAGATCGATCGCGCCGGTGGCGACGTTGAGATACTTCCCGCCCGGGGTCGCATTCGCCATCTTCCGGAGAGTATTCGCGTCGAGGCGGCTCCATACCTCCTGGCCGTTGTATGTCATGAACACCCGATTCCCCTGCTCGTCGGTGATCGGGATGCGCCGCCCCTGACCTTCATCCCCGATTCCGATCGCGATGATACGGATGCCCCTTTCCCCCGCTTCCTGAGCCGCCTCGACGGGGAAGGAGTCGTGGTCCTCGCCGTCCGTTATGAGAATGACATCCTTGTACTTCTTCTCCTGCGTGTCGAAACCCTCGTCCATCGCCTTGCGGATCGCATCCCCGATCTTCGTGCCGCCGCGCGAGACGGCGTTCACGTCGACGTCGTCGAGAACGAGGTTGAAGAATCCATAGTCGAGCGTGAGCGGCACCTTGAGGCCTGCGTTCCCCGCGAAGACGATGAGCCCGACGCGGTCTCCCTGGAGCCGGTCGACCATGTCCTTGATCGCGAGCTTCGATCTCTCGAGACGGCTCGGCACGAGATCCTCGGCGAGCATGCTCTTCGAGACGTCGAGGATGACCATGACGTCGCGGCCGCGGCGCTCGATCGTCTGCGGCTTCGGATTCCAGGCGGGACGCGCCGCCGCGAACGCTATGAATGCGATCGCGAGCGTCACGAGCAGGGCCTTCGACGTGCGTCCCGTGCCGCTCGAGCTGAGCCCGATGCGTTCGAGGAGATCCTCCTCGACGAACGCACGGAGCGCCATGCGTCTCCGGTATGACGCCCACACGTAGAGAAACACGACGACCGGCACGAGCCAGAGGAGGTAGAGCATCTTTATGTTGCCGATATGCATGGCGCCTCACGCGGCCCCTCGCCGGACCGCGGCCCCCACGGACCCTCAGCCCGCGGGGCCCCTCACGGAATCTTTCGAAAAATGGTATTCGCGAGCGCGACCTCCAGCATCATCACGCAGAGCGCCGCGAGCGCGAAGCTCGCGAAGAGCTCCTTGTAATCGACGAAGCGCACCGACTCGATCTCGCTCGTTTCCATCTTATCTATCTCTTCGTAAATCTGGCGCAGCGACTTCTCGTCCTCCGCCATGAAGAACCTGCCGCTGGTGATGTCGGCGACCTGCTGGAGCGTCTCCTGGTCGACTCCCTCGGCCACCGGCACCTTGAAGTCGCCGAAGAGCGTGCGCACGGTGCGCACCGCTTCGCTTCCCCCCACGCCGATCGCGTAGATCTTGATGCCCCATTCCTTCGCGAGCTCGGCCGCCTCGGCGGGCGCGCGGCGGCCATAGTTGTTCTGCCCGTCGGTGAGGAGGATCATGATCTTGCTCTTGATCTCGTACTCCTTGCCCCCCGACTCCTGCACGTGGCGCGAGAGATCCTCCTCAGCGGTGCGGAGCCGCGCCGCCGCGAGCGCGATCGCATCCCCGATCGACGTGCCGTCCTCATTCTGGCGCGTCACGACCTTGACGCTCTCGAGAAATCGCATGAGCGCCCCGTGCTCGAGCGTCAAGGGCGCCATCGTGTCGGCGTAGCGGGCGAATGCGACCATCCCGACGAGGTCGTTCGGGCGCCCCTTGAGCGACTTCCCGTTTCCCATGATGAACTCGGAGAACACCTTCTTCACCACGCCGAGCCGGTCCGAGCGCTGCCCGAAGAAATCCATCTCGGTGCCCATGCTCCCCGAGCGGTCGAGGACCATCTCGACCGCGATGCCTTTCGTCACGTCCTTGATTTTCTCGTGCCCCTGCTGCGGCCGCGCGAGCGCGACGACGATTAAGAAGAATGCGAGAATGCGGAGCGCGAGCGGCAGCATGGCGAATGTCGTGCGGAACGACGCGCCGGCGCGCTTGACGTTGCCGATCGTTGAGAAGCGCACGGTGCCCGGCTTCCCGAACCGCCACAGGTAGAGAATGACGGCCGGGATGAGGAGCAGGGCCATGAAGGCCCACGGGGTCGCGAATCTGATGCCGTGAAGCATGTCGATCAGCCTTCTGGGCACCATGTGGCGCCCCGGCCCGTCAAGCGGCGCTATCCGCAGCCGCTTCGCCGGCCTCGGCCTTCACCTCCTCCCGCACTTTCGTGGCCTCGATGAAATCCTTGCAGGTCGCGAACGTCCGCTCCACGTCCTCGATCGACGGCTCGAGCGCCGCGAACTTCACGAGATCGCAATGAACGAGGAATTGTCTGAGAATGTCCTTCTTCTCGGCGTCCACCGGAAGCGCCGGGCTCACCTCGACGAGGAACTCCTCGGTCGTGCGCTCGGGCGCCTTGAGCGAGAAGCGGTCCTCGATGTACTCGCGGAGAATGTCCGCGACCTCGGCCGTGAACTCGCGGTAGAGCTTCTGCTCGACGAGCTCGCGCGCGAGGAGCGCTTCGAGCTTGCGATAGGCGATCTCGTGCGCGGTGAGCTTCGGAACGATCTTTTCCTTGATGCGGCGCCTCTTCCAGAAAATGAGGAACGCCGCCGCCGCGGCCGCGACGCAGCCGACGACGATGAGAATATTCTTCCACCCGAAGGGGAACTTCGCCGGCGGCGCAATGTCGTTGATGTCGAGCGAGGCCTTGTCCTTCGGAAGGAGAGAGGCCACCTTCACGAGGATCGTGTCGGATTCGAGCGCGTGCCGCGTGCTGTCCCCTTCCTGATAGAAGACGACCTCCATCGGCGGGATCTTGTATTCCCCCGAAAGAAACGGCTCGAGCTCGTAGAGGCGCTTCGTGACGACGGCGCCGTCCGGCCCCATCTCCGGCTGGAAGTTCCGGTAGTCGACGATCCCGAACTCGCTCAGCTTGTCGCCGAACTTCGGGAGCTCCGCTCGCCAGCCCTTCTGCGCGCGCGTCTCGAGGAGCATCTTCACGCGCTGTGCGATCGTGACGGCGCTGTCGCTCAGGGACACGCGGAAGCTCACCGGCCCGCTCTCGAAGCTGCGAGCGATCTTGAACTCCTTCTCCTTGTCCGCGCCTTTCTTGTTGCACGAAGGGCAGAGGATAATGAAGGCGGAGATCATCGCAAGCGTCGCGATCGCCTGCGCGAGGCCCGACGGAAATGAGTGTCGATTCATTACGGTAACACGAAAATATATCATTGGCTTATTACGCGTACGGCTGCAGCCGTGCAATTTCGTCCGCGTCCTTGCTCCTCATGGCATGCCACAGGTCCCAGTCGAGCTGAAGACCCAGCCA
>JAPLKY010000057.1 GCA_026387805.1 Candidatus Krumholzibacteriia bacterium | reverse complement strand
ACGAGATTCGGCCAGATGTCGAACTTCACGTAGACGATCATGTCGGGCTTGAGCGTGTCGAGGCAGAATCGCATATTGCGCGCCGTGTCGACGGGGAGGTACTCGATGAATCGGATCGCGCCGATTTTCTTCGATCGGTCGAATCGCTCGTAGTAGCTCATGCCGGACGGCGAGAAGAACGTGAGCGCGAGCTCGAGCGACGGCCCCTTGTTTTGCGCGAGAAGATCCATGACGGGCTTTGCCTGCTCGAACTCCCCGACCGACGAGACGTGGAACCAGACGAGGCGCCCGCTTCGATCGAGCGCGGCGGCCTTATCCTTCCAGCGTTTCCCGAATCCTTCCCGTCCCCTGAGCCCCTCGGCGATCTTCGCGTTGAAAGGCGCCGCTGCGCGCGCCGCGAGCGCGGCGGCGGGAAGGAGAGCGTTATAGGCGGCGAGCCTGATTCTCATGATGGATCCCGCGTTTCTCCGAGCGCCTCGAGGAGCGCTTCGAGCGCCGCGGACGGCTCGATCGACGCAAGACACTCCTTCGTGCCGTAGGGGCAGGCGCGTTTGCCGTTTCTCGAACAGGGACGGCACGGGAGCGCCGTTTCGAGCGCCCTGCTCGCGGGGAGCCGCGGGAAGTAGCCGAACTCGCGCACCGTGGGGCCGAAGAAGGCGACCACCGGCGTGCCCACCGCCTCGGCGAGGTGAAGGGGGGCGGAATCGTTCGTCACGAGGACTCCACATCGCTTCAAAACCGCGGCGGACTCGATGATCGAGAGGGCGCCGGTGAGATTCAGCGGCGCGCTCCGGGAGAGCCCGGCCACCTCGGCGTTCGTCGCCGAATCCTCGGCTCCCCCGATAAGCAAAGTCCCGCAGCCGCGGGCGGAGGCCGCGAAGATCAAACGGGCGAAGCGCTCCTCGGGCCACCTCTTCGTCGGCCACCGCGCGCCCGGGGCGAACGCGACGAGCGGCCCGCCGCCGCGCCCGGCGCGGCCGAGAGCCGCTTCCGCGCTCCTCGCCGCTCTCGGGGGCACCGGCAGTTCCGCGTACGGTTCGCGCATTTCGACGCCGAGCCTCTGCGCGAGCTCGGCGTAGCGTTCGATCTGCGATGTAATGCGCCTGTACAGATTCGTCTTTCCGACGATCAGGAGGCCCTTCCTGAACTCGTCCTTGCGGATTTGGAGCTTCCTCGGCGCGCGCAGCGTGTGAAAGAGGAGATTGCTCCGGATGACTCCGTGGGCATCCACGATCGTCTCGTAGGCGGCGCGGCTCAATGCGGAGCGCAGCGCGACGATCTCGCGGAAATCGCCTCGTCTCACCGGGATGATCGTATCGATGAGGCCGCCGCCATCGAAGAGCCCGGTATACTTCTCCTTGCAGACGAGATGTATCTCCTTCGACGGGAAACCCGAGCGCAGTGCGCTCAACAGAGGCACCATGAGAACGAGATCCCCGAGAGAGCCCAGGCGGATTATGCAGATCTTTCCCGAAGGTTGCGACATCGCGACAGACTCCATCTTTTCAGGTCGAATATACGGGAAGGGGGGAATCAAGTCTAGAATTTTGAAAGAGATATATCCGTCTCGCCGGGGCGTATGGAGCCGGGTCACGGGCATGGATATCTTCTTTATTTGTAACGAATTGCATTAATATGGAATTAATCATAAATGGGAAAATTAATTGTTGAAAATCGATAGTTTTTATCTTACTGTGGAGAACGATCATCGTTTTCTCGCTTTTTTCAATCCATAGGGCAATGAGGGGAGAAGGCAATGAACGGCAAGGATGAAATCGGGGCACGAATAAAGCAATTCCGCCTCTCCAAAGGACTTACGCTCAAGGACATCGAGGTCAAGGCGAAGGTATCGGCAACGCACGTCTCGGAGATCGAACGCGGGATGACTTCTCCAACCGTGGGGGCTCTGGCGAAGATAGCCGAGGCGATGGATACCGACGTCGCGTATTTCGTCGAGAAGAAGAACCTTGCGAAGGTCTCCGTCGTCAATAAGGCCAGGCGCAAGAGAATGCAGTTCAAGGACTGGGGCGCCACCTATTACTCCCTCGCGAAGGACGTTCCGATGCCGAGGATATCGTTCCTCGAGGTCGAGCTCGAGCCGGGCATCAAACGTCCCGAGGAGACAAGCACGCATGACGGCGAGGAGTTCGCGATGGTGACGAAGGGAGTCATGGAGATCATCATCGGCGAACAGAAGTTCATTCTCAAGGAGGGGGACAGCATCCATTACAAGGCGGCGAAGCCTCATGCGATGCGGAACATCGGCGACGCGAAGTGTCGCGCGATCTGGGTGACGCTGCCGCCGTACAGCTTGTAGAAGCCGCCGCGCGGGCGGGGAGGATCATGGAGCAATGATATCGAAGGATGAAATCGGGAAACGGATCAAGAAGATTCGAGAGGAGCAGCACCTCACGCTGAAGAACGTCGAGGCGAAGGCCGGTATCTCCGCGACCCATATCTCCGAGATCGAGCGCGGAAAGACATCCCCGACGATAGGCGCGCTCATCAGAATAGCGGATGCGCTCGAGAGGGATCCCGCGTATTTCATCGAGGATGAGGAATTGAGCGATGTCTCCTTCGTCGCGTACGAGGACCGCAAGCAGTGTGCCCTCGGACGCTGTCAGGGAACGGTCGAACGGCTCACGAAATCGATCCCGAGCGGCAAGATCAACGCCCGGCTCATAACGATTTCGCCGGTCCCTCCGCATGAGATTTCCCTCCATTCCCATGAAGGGGACGAGGCGGCGCTCGTTCTTCAGGGCAAGGTGCGTTTCAAGATCGCGGATAAGGCGTACGACCTTGGAGAAGGAGACAGCATCTATTTCCTCGCGAACCAGGATCACGGCTACGCGAACGCCTCGGAAAGCGAACAGGCGAAGATGATCTGGTTCGCCTCGGAACGAAAGGTGGATTGAAGGCGGCTGAGCGGCGAGGCCGCGGCGCAGACGCTTCCGATCGAGATCGAGAGCCGCAGGCCGAACGAGGCCGGCGGCTTTTTTCATGGTTCCTTTTTCGTTGACGGCATTTCCCCCTCCTCCTATAGTCGGGCTCGATCACAAGGGAGGGACGGTCGATGGCACACAATTCCGACGACGGAGAACGGAACGCTTTTCTTTTCACGCACCTCGTCGCGATGTTCGAGACACTTGCGCTGCAGCAGCTTGGAAAGCTTGTCAGTCCAATCACCGGGGAAATGGAACGAGATTTGCGT